>CAYWPF010000080.1:0-3026 GCA_964460065.1 uncultured Enterobacteriaceae bacterium | reverse complement strand
TGCCCTTACCCCTCCGGTGGTTTCGGTCTTCTGGCTACTTCTCAGCACCCGTTTTCTCGTTGGTATGTTTGAGTCTGTTACGTTTCCATCGCTGACGTCAATTAATTCACGCTGGATACCACGTTCGGAGTTTGGCCGAGCACAGACATTGAGTGTTTCTGGTGTCACCGTCGGCCAAATGGTGGCTTATCCCCTTACCACGTGGATTATCTTGCACTTTTCGTGGGAATTAGTTTTCTATGTTAATGCGGTGATGGGGTTTATTTGGGCTGCTGTATGGATCTGGTTTGCTACAGATTCGCCTGCAGAACATCCAACAATCAGCGACGAAGAACGGACTTATATAGAACGTAATCTCACCCCAAAGCCGGCAACACCTCTTCCCTTACGGACCGTTTTTGCCAACGCATCATTGCTGACGGTCACAGTTGCTTATATGTGCTTTGCCTATGTTCTGTGGATGTTCCTATTTTGGTTCCCAACTTACTTGGTCGAAGCACGCGGTATGACGCTAGGACAAATGGGTACCGTTGGTGTTTTTATGCACGGTGGGGCATTTCTTGGTGTAATCGGTGCAGGGGCGTTATCAGATAGATTGCTACGAAATGGTTGGAGTACCGAATTTGCCCGTGTTCGTTTCGGAGGATTTGGGCTCGCAGTGGCGCTGCCTTGTCTCGTGGCGGCGGCTGTGACTCCATCACCTGTCACCTGTGCGGTCCTATTGGTTCTGTTCTATGGCCTGTTCAGTATGGGACTGAGTGTATTCACGACCGTGGCATTGGAGTTTAACCCCCATCAATCCGGCGCTATATTTGGTATGATGAATACATTGGGCACCTTTGCAGGGATTCTTGGGCCTTGGTCCGCGGGCCAGCTGATTGAACGAAGCGGGGGCAATTGGACGATCCCGTTGTTTGTGGCAGCTGGAGTCGGTGCTGTCAGCGCAGTCATTTTGTTTTTGGTGAAAATTAGAACGGTCGACGCCTCTCAAATGGAGGCGTAGTTGTAACGTGTAGAATGATTTTGGTCTCAGAAAACACGAGCGGATTGATGTAGGAGGACAAATTGCCAAGTGCGGAGAGATTGTCTATGGCCGAGGTCGAGGCGAGACTAGGGAGTATGCCGGGTTGGTCCGTTTTGGATGGGAAGCTTCACCGCGAGTACAACTTCCCGGACTTTGTTCAGGCGTTCGGTTTCATGTCCAGTGTGGCGCTTGTAGCTGAATCCATGAACCATCACCCCGAATGGTTCAACGTGTATGGCAGCGTTCGAGTCTATCTGACCACGCATGATGCGGGAGGCATTACCAAACGCGACTTTTCACTGGCGGATCGTATGGACAAGCTCGAGGCTCACAATTAGGACGCTGCTTCTGTCAGCGACGGCCCACATTATATCACGCCCTCGTTATAAAGGTCTTCGATTTGGGAGGCAGAGAAGCCTAACACGCTTCGGAATATTTCATTATTATGTTGTCCTAGGGCCGGAGCAGGGGTAACTGTGACGGGGGAGTCCTCTAATTGCACGGCGCAGCCCGGCATATCAATCCTTCCTAGAGTTGGATGGTCTACGGGCACGATCATACCCCGTTCACGTAGATGAGGGTGGTTCATAACGTCCTCCGAGTCGAAAACGGCGCCGCATGGAACACCTGCGTTTGCCAGCTTTTCCATTGCATCGAATTTTGAATATTTGAGCGTCCATTCCTTGATAACATCGTAGATTTCGTCGAAACGTTTGTTTCGCTCGCGGACATCTGTATACTTTGTGTCCCCGATGAGATCTGATCGATGTATTACGCGCAGCAAGCTTTCCCACATTTTTGGAGTCGTTGACATGAGATATAAATAGTCGTTTGGCCCGCCGGGAGCACATGGGTACGTATCGGTCGGTGCCGCATGGCTCAATCGGTTGCCCGTCCGTTGCACGATTTCGTTAGTTTGAATGTGGTGCCGCAAGGGAACCCGCATGTAATTCACGACCGCATCTTGCATAGAAACCGATACGTGTTGGCCTTGTCCGGTTTTCGTCCGCTGTAACAATGCCGCCAGAATTCCCACCGCACAGTGAAGTCCCGTTCCGGTGTCTCCGATAGTGGGTCCGGGTTTTGTGGGTTTGGAATCTGCCTGGCCAGTAATACTCATCGCTCCCCCGGTAGCCAGGGCTACCGAATTGAAGCTCTTGTAGTCACTCCATGGCCCGTAGGTTCCAAATCCCTTTATTGTGGCGTAAATGATACGCGGAGAGGCACTGCGGAGAGTCGTATATCCGAGCCCGAGTCCTTCCATCACTCCGGGCGCAAAATTTTCTAACACGACATCCGAGTGACTCACTAGCGACCGGAATACTTCGCGACCTCTATCATGTTTCAGGTTTAGAGTGATACTGCGTTTGTTTGCGTTAAGTAAAACGAAGAAGTACGAATCGTTCTTTTCTCTTGTTTTCATGAAGCTACGGCCGGATTCGCCTCTGCCGGGCGGCTCCACTTTTATGACGTCCGCTCCAAGAAACGCGAGGAGCTCGGTGCAAGAGGGCCCGGCTTCGTAATGTGACAAATCAAGTATACGGATATCATCCAGGGCCAGCATGGGTACCCTCCTTTTGGGTCTTTATTTTTAACACTGACAGAATTTGCAAGGCAACCTTGTCAAACGAACGGTTACGATAGATAATTTATTCTGTCCTGCTTTAGAGAGTACTTATCCGGAGGTTGACCGCAGCATGCAACAGAAGAATAAATACGACCGAGCTACACAAGACGTCGGGAATTTGCTGGCAATGGAACATGTGAATGTGACCGTCCCCGACCAGGGAATTGCTTCAACTTTCTATATTTCTGGCTTAGGCTTCACACGCGATCCGTATATGATGGTAGGTGCCGGGAATATGTGGGTGAATGTCGGCCAACAACAGTTTCATCTTCCGGCAAGCACCCCACAGGTTTTTAGCGGAAGGATAGGCGTGGTCTTGCCTGATCTGGTAGGGCTCCAGACGAGGCTCAAACGCGTCGAGAAGCGTTTAACCGG
>CAYWPF010000079.1:0-5142 GCA_964460065.1 uncultured Enterobacteriaceae bacterium | reverse complement strand
AATGAGCCAAACGGAGGGAGCTGGAACCGCTCTAAGTCATTGATTTTATTACTGTGCCGGGATGGCGGAATTGGCAGACGCAGTGGACTCAAAATCCACCGCTGGCGACAGCGTGCGAGTTCGAGTCTCGCTCCCGGCATTAATCTAGAACGCCGCAATGACAGAGATTTAGCTCGCGTGACGAGTGAACAGCGCATGTTTTCATTGGCTGTTCAAGTGGAAGGTGGTACAATCGGAGCCTACGCCGAAAGATGCAAATTAGATAGGTAGGAGGGTAAATATGCCAACGGTGGTGACGGGTGGGTGCGCTTGTGGAGCAGTTCGCTATAAGTGTAACTGGCCGCCGATGTTCACTTGGAAGTGTCACTGCCGTGAGTGTCAGCGGTCCACGGGAACGGGCGCTGCGGTGAATGTAGTCTTCGAAGCGGAAGATGTGACCTTTATCAAGGGAAAAATTAGAGAGTTTGAATCGACGGGTACCAGCGTGAAGAGTACCTACCGCGGGTTCTGTCCAACGTGCGGATCCCCTTTGTCAGCGCGAGCGGCAATGTTTCCCCAGATTCACGGACTGAGCGCTGCGAGCCTGGATGACCCGAGTTTGGCGACACTGGACGCACATATATGGACGGCAAGTGTGCAACCGTGGGACGAACTCTCGGCGGTATTGCCCCAATTCGTTACTACTCCTACGGAAACCGACTTGGGAGAGTTGGTATCGGGTGCCTAGCCTGCTGTTCGTTTATGATACCGGCTCGATAATCAGCGGCTTTTCAAAAAAATAACATCGATTTCAAGAGAGGCTTCGTTACCAACTGGAATTTATATACCACCTTATCTACAGCCAACGGGTAGCTATTGTGGTAAGTAGAGCATCTATACCCGACGCAAATCGTATTCAGACGTTTCGAAGGGGCTGGTTCTAACCGGAGGGGTAAATGGATTTTAATAAAATGTTGGCTAGACTCTTCGCGCTATTTCTGTTTTTTTCCTGTGTTGCTTTCCCTAGTGACGTTTATTCGAAGGGATTATCCCACCGGTTGAACGGTCTCTTTGGCGGGAACGGTCTGCAGATGGATGTAGAGGGCCAACCGAATCCTTTCGTACCCGGAACCTTCTTTCCTTCCCACTCGGCGCATTTCTCTAGTGATTCGCTAGCGAGACTGGGCCTTTTGGTGCAGCAGTTGGCTCCGAGCGCGGCAGACTTTCCAGCACTTTCTACGGCTCCCGGTTTTACATACGTCTATAATACGGAACTCGACGAGTTCGAGCGGGACTCCAATTCGTTGGGGTCCGTTTTTGTTGAACGACCGCGCACGATTGGCAGGGGTAGGTTTGCCTTTGGTGCTTCATATGCTTTCGTTGATTTTGAAGAATTGGACGGCCATGGACTTGACGGTCTCGATTTCAACTTAGTCCACGGAGACTGTTGTACGACTTCGGGAGAGGATGGGTTCCCAAGCCATGGAGACCCTATTTTCGAGAAGGTTACAGCCGATATAATATTTGAAAAGTTCTCCTTGGAGTCGCATGTTATGTCATTCTTTGGGACATACGGCATAACTGAACGGTGGGATATAAACTTCTTACTCCCGGTTGTCTTTACATCGCTTGACGTGCGTGCCCTTGCACGGCTTAATAACGAGGCTTCGACTGAAGCATATGGCGGTGGTGTGCACTATTTTGACCATGGAGCAGGCACCACGACGGCGCATGACTACATCGACAGCAACAAGACCGGGGTAGGGGATCTTCTGTTGCGGACTAAATACCACCTCGTTCAAGACTTGGCCTTTAATGCGGCGGGTGGACTTACGCTTCGGTTGCCTACCGGCGAAGAAGACGATTTTCAGGGTTTGGGAGATACGGTGGTGACGCCATTTGTTGGAGCTTCATACGAATATGAAAAATTTCACTTCCATGTGAGTGGAGGCATAGACTTTAACGCGGACGACTTGGACCGGAGCCGTGTGCGTTACGGAGCAGGTGTTTCGTACCACCTCATAGAGGAGCTTGCTTTTATTGTTGATATTATCGGCAGTTCACAACTAGCGACTGACAAACTGAGCGTCGAGATCCCTCATCACCGGAACCACCATGAGACAGGGGAAATATTTGCACTAGACCCGACAAGAGAGACCGCAGGGTTACGCACGGACATAGTAGATTTGGCCGTCGGGTTCAAGGCGGCCCCGTTCGATTCGTTTACGTTGTTTGCCCAATTTCTTGTGCCACTGAACAATGACGGTTTGCGCACGGATTTTATTCCTATGGGCGGTGTGGAGTTTTCTTTCTAAATTGAAATATGGTGGATTACTTTTTTTTGCGAATGATCTTCCATTGTCCCTCTATTCGGGCGAGGCTCTTGGTTAGACGGACGTCGACTTTTACCCCCTTGCCCGTTCTTTTATCTGTAAATTGGTCTTCCCTCGTATAACTAACAATAGCGTTGTTGCCACGAACTGCGATTCGCACATCTTGGATCGCCACCTGAAGATCAGTCGTGTTCTCAAAATATCTGACGCGTGCGGCGCGTTGTTTATCGCTCATCACTTCGTATACTCCGGTTAATAATTCGAGGCTTTTTTGCTCATAGGCCAACCGGTAAATTTCGAGAAGCTCCTTAATTTGTTCTTTGGGTAAGGGTCCACCATTAAGCCCAGCGTTCTGATCGGCTCTCGCGGTGGAGGGCCCGGTCTTTGTCCCTAACCAGCTCAGGATTGAGCCGTAGTTTATGGTAGCGGGTCGTAACAGGGAAGATTTCCCGTCCTCTGGGGCTGAAGCCACATCCTCACTTTCGTCTTCCGCCTCCATTAGTAATTTGTAGGTGTCCAAGCTCGGGGCCGCCGGGGCCGAGGCGATGCGTGGCACGTCTTTCGATTGGTTGCTCGGTTGAAAAGTGCGGATTACTTTTACCGCCAGTTCTTGTTGTAGTCGAAAAAACTGGCTTAAATCCCCTTCCACGTAGTCCGATACTTCTAATAGGCCGGTCTTGACGTCGACAACATGGGTTTCTATGCGTAAGGTGTTTGATGCCGATACGAAGCTCCCCGAAATCATTTTTGCGATGCCCAGCTCTTTAGCGATTTGCATCTCTGTTATATCTTCTTCCTGCATCAGAAAGTCGATGTATTCTTTGGAGTAGACCTCCAGACCAGACAGCCTTCTAAATTGGCTGTTGAAGTTGTCTCTTATTGCTTCGCCCATCCATGCCTGTTGCCGCCCGGTGCTGAGAGGCCGAAAATTCATTACTGCAACGGCACTGGGTCGCTGTTCGATGAATGCTGGTGTGGCGTCTTGTTTTTGGACGTTAGAGTTTACCTCGGCGAATTCATCGATTTCGTTGGTGCGGGCGTTTGGGGCCGGTTCTAATACGTTGTTCCCCATCCATTGTAACGGGCTGTAGTCGGTTCGCAGGAGAAAAGCAAACGCGACCAGTGCAATAGACAAAAACGAAACGACGAAGGCCATTGTTCTGGGCCTGCCTGACGGGTGTGTTTCTCTAGGACCATGGACATTTTGAGGCCCCGTGTTGATTGCAAGATTTTGATTTTCAGGCTCATCTATTAATACGCGGTAGACGCTGATGGGATCGCTGATGTTCTTGACGGTGCGTTGACCGATTGATTCAAGGGGAGCAGGCAATTTGTTTTTTATATGTTCGTACACCGTGCCGGTAATACAAATACCACCCGGTGAAGCGAGGCTCTCCATGCGGGCCGCGATGTTAACGCCGTCTCCGTAGAGGCTGTCTTCGCTGACAATTACATCTCCAAGATTAATCCCGATCCGAAATTCCATTCGGCGTTTAGGTTCTGTCACGGAATTCCGAACACGCAGTTCTCGTTGGATTTCGATCGCGCCCTCGACGGCGTCTACGACGCTTCCAAATTCCGCGAGCAGAGCGTCACCGGGAGCCCCAACGACCCTGCCGTGATGACGGCTGATGTGCGTTGCGATTAGGCCACGGAACAATTTGAGGTTGCTTAAAGTTGCCGCCTCATCCTCGCCCATGAGACGACTGTAGTCTTTTACGTCGGCGAAGAGTATCGCAGTGAGTTTTCGTTCGACCGGTTCATGAGCCATCAGAGTCGCTGTCCTTTAGAGTCCTCTGGCGATTCTAAGAGTAATTTGCGTAGATAACAACCAATCGACCTGAGGTGCCCATGCCGGGGTTTGTGAGGTGAGTAGGATTTATGACTTGCGCATGAATTGTCGGTGTCGGCCGGAACAAGGACGTCAAGCCCGAGCATTTGTAAAGGTGACGGTGTGGGGAACTCTCTAACGCTCCTGGGTGGCGCGTCCATGACGCGCGTGACAAGGGAGAGAGGGAGTTTTTATCGGGCCGTAGGGTTGTCACTCGGCCCAATTTACGTTAGGCAGGGAACCCCCGTTTTGAGTGTCGGAGGTGGAATTTATGAGTGATTCGGATGGCGTAACAAAGGCCCGCCAGACGTGGGAAGAGACCGTACTGAATAAGGTGCTTTCCCGTTCTCCCGAGAGAAAGCAACGCTTCCGTACGACTTCCGACATCGAGATCAAGCGGCTCTACACGAACGAAGACACCCACGATTCCGAGTATAACGAGAAACTCGATTTCCCTGGACAGTACCCGTACACACGAGGAGTCCAGCCTACGATGTACCGTGGGCGTTTTTGGACGATGCGACAATACGCGGGGTTCGGCACCGCGGAGGAGTCCAACCACCGCTATCGCTACTTACTGGATCAGGGCCAGACGGGGCTATCGGTAGCGTTCGACTTGCCGACCCAGATGGGTAGAGATTCCGATCATGAATTGGCAACCGGGGAGGTGGGTCGGGCCGGCGTAGCGATAGATTCGCTGGAAGACATGGAGACCCTCCTGAACGGGATCCCTTTGGACCGCGTGAGTACATCGATGACGATCAATGCGACGGCGTCGACCCTCTTGGCGCTGTATCTGGTGGTCGCGGAAAAACAGGGTGTGAGTTGGGACAAGGTCAACGGCACAATACAGAACGACCTGTTAAAGGAGTACATCGCCCGGGGCACGTATATTTACCCGCCAGCGCCTTCTCTTCGCATCATCACCGACATATTCGCATTTTGCGCGGATAGGGTACCTCAATGGAACACAATTTCCATCTCGGGCTACCATATCCG
>CAYWPF010000078.1:0-4438 GCA_964460065.1 uncultured Enterobacteriaceae bacterium | reverse complement strand
TCGCCGGCGGGGCGGTTGCTTGTGTCATGCGTATGACCCTGCCACACCTGGCGTATAACGTCTACGGTAAAGTCCCTGCCTTATAGGGCGTCTGGAGGAAGGACCTTTGTCTACTGCTACGCGTAAACACGGGGAGATGGTTTATGTTTACCATATGTGGGAAGGGGGAATTGACTGTGAGATTTGTCTCTTTAGACTCGGAGGTGGCTCGATCCAGGTGAGTCTGGCCGCTTAGATTAGATTACCGCTTTAGGATTTGCGGCGAGGGTCGGTGATGACAATAAAGAGAAGGGCAGGGTAATGAACGATGGACGGGATGGGTTACAGCTTGGCGTCTTTATGCCGAATTGTAGCCATACTTACCATATCAGTGGCTACAAGCCTGAACCGAACGATTGGATCTACAAGTCCAACAAACAAATAGCTTTGGCGGCGGAAGGTGCTGGCTTTGATTTTCTATTCCCGGTGAGTCGTTGGCGGGGCTTCGGCGGAAAAACAGATTATATGGGTCGCTCGCAGGAAACGATGACCTGGGCCGCGGCGTTACTAGCGGAAACGAAAAAAGTTCGTATTTTTTCGACGGTTCATGCCCCGGTGTTTCACCCGTTGGTAGTGTCGAAGATGGGTGCAACGATGGATCATATTAGTGGGGGGCGCTGGGGAATCAATATTGTCAGCGGATGGAATGCCGATGACTTCGATATGATGGGTATCCAGTTGTTAGAGCACCAGGAACGATACAAGCGCACCGCCGATTTTATTTCTATTTTGAAAGGCCTGTGGACTGCGGAGCCTGGCACTTTTGCGTTTGAGTCCGAGTGGTACAGTATTAGAGGGGGCTATGTGATGCCAAAGCCCATCCAGAAGCCTCATCCCCCTATTGTTAATGCAGGTATTTCTGGTGACGCTCGCGACGTTGTCGCAGGACTGTGTGATGGGGTCTTTCTCACGGCCCCAACGATTGAGGCCACTCAGGAGATAACGGCCGACATTAGCACTCGCGCAGGCGCGTATAACCGACAGGTTTTGTCCGCCGGTTGCCCTTTCGTGCTGTGGCGCGCAACGGAAAAAGAGGCCGCGCGGGAGAGAAAGAGAATTCTGGAAGAAGCGGACGAAGTGGCATTGGCGAATTGGGCACGCGGGTTAGGGATGGAAAGCGGCTCATTTGATCGCTTTGCGAAGGAAATGTTGGTAATTGGGGGAGGCGCCTTGTCGATCGTTGGTACAGCCGAACAGGTCGCTGAACGGTTGGCCCGATTGTACAAGCTGGGCTTGGACGGAGTACTATTGATTTTTCTCTCGTACTTAGAGGATACCGCTCGTTTCGGCGAAGAGATTGTCCCATTGCTGAAGCAAATTGGCGTAGTGAAATAAGGCAGTTAGAAGATGGTAACCGCTTTGATTGTAGTCTCCCGTGAGATCGTACCAATTTGAAGTGTTTGGCCAGCCCCTACTTGTCTTCCTTTTTTCATTCGTTAGTGTCAAAAAGCGAGTGGGGTGTTAGGACGTGCGGATGACACCTTTAAGGGAGGGAGGCCTTATGTACAAATTGCAATACTATCTGAGCTTTCTGCTATTATTTGCGAGCCTCGGGTTTTATACGGGTTGCGAAAAGAACCGGGTTGTAACCGAAGACCTGGGGACTTCCGACAGTTCCCGAATAGACGATGCAAAGTCAGTAGCAGCGGATGATTCGCAAGATAATACGGCACTCCTGAGTTCCGCTTTAGAGCCGACGGAGGAGTACGACGTCCACGATGCGGACATGAGTTGTGAAGACGCCAACCGTTTTGCTCTTAGGGCGGTCGAGCGACTCGGATACAAAGTGACCTCCTTCGATAAAGCGACTAACCAACGGAGTGGCTTGATCAAAGCGAAACAGAGGGCGTCGTGGGGGGAGGACGAGCCAGTCTCAGTAAAAATCACCTGTCGCGACGACGGCGTACACATCGCCCCTCGTTCTGAGATTCCGCCGTGTGAACAAGCTAACAAGGTCATGAATAACGCGGTCGCAAGTAGCGGATTTACGATTACCCAGTTCACTCCCGCAACCTTGATTAAAGCGGGACTAGTTGAAGGTAAAAATAAAAAGGGCGAGTCTGCCTCGGTGTCGATCACCTGTTATATTGAGCGGAATCGGGTGGAAATGGACACGAGCGAAGATAGTCCGTTGCTCGCCAACGTAGATTTTTACAAAGCCCTCTCGGACTTTCAACTCGGATTTTATACGGCCTTCAACAAGTATGTCGAATTGGATCCTTCAGACACCGGCGAGGGAAATCAAATCCGGGTAGTCGTGCGACCGTTCACTAAGACGGATGCAAAAGTTGTTTTCGGAATGGAGGCCCTGGACCCGCAGCCGGTTAAAGTGGTGGTAAACAATCCGACGCACCGTACATACAGATTCGAACCCGAACGGGTTATGCTTATTGCGTCGTCGGGCGGTCGGGTTAAACCGCTCTCAAGCGACGACCAGACCTCCCCGACGTCCTCTCTGACCACTCGTTCTATAACGCCGGGGTCGAAGGTCGAGGGTTACTTGTTCTATCCTTCCGGGACGTATTCGGGTGCCCGCGGCTCGTTTGCGGACAATCGGACCAACGAAAGAGAAGGCTTCAGCGTTGAATTCGGATCGGAATAGATGTAAAAGCAGTTTGAGCTTTTGACATTTGAGAATCCGTACGAGAACAAACAATAAGACGAAGACCGGATAAGGCGAGGTCTTAAGGGAGCAGCGATGGCCGAGAAGGGATATAAGTCCGAAATAGACCGGAAGAAGGTACAGAAATTCGCCGAAAAAGCTCTGGGGTTTCTTACTGGGAGCGTGACGTCCGGCATGATTTTTTTGGGAGACAGAATGGGATTATACCGAGCGCTGGACGGCGCCGGACCCATAACGAGTGAGGACTTGGCGGAAAAGACCGGGCTACACGAGAGATGGCTGCGAGAATGGCTAGAGGGCCAAGCGGCTGCTGGACTGCTTGATTATCGGGGTGAGGGCGGATTTGAGCTTGGCCCCGAAGCGGCGCTTGTCTTGGCGAATGAGCAAAGTGCGGCATTCATGGCGGGCGGCTTCTGTCAGCTTCCCCAACAAATGGGCGTACTCGAACGGTTGCCCGAATCTTTTAAGACTGGGGTTGGGCTACCGTATGACGTCTTTGGGCCAGAAGGCGCCCGGGGAATTGAGCGTTTTATAGCTCCATGGTTCCAGGCCCACCTCGTTAAAAGAGCACTGCCTGCATTGGATGGGGTAGTCCCAAAACTAGAGGTCGGAGCCAAGGTGGCGGATGTCGGGTGTGGCGCCGGTGTTGCATTGCTGAAGATAGCCGAGGCATTTCCTAACACGGATTGCCATGGGTTTGATATTTCAAAACATGCTTTGGCGCGCGCCAATGAAAACAAGGAAAAAGCGCGTGTGTCGAACGTGACCTTTCACGACGCGAACGGCGATAGCGTACCAGATGACCGAAGTTTTGATTTTATACAGACGTTTGATTGCCTGCACGATATGGCGAACCCGACGCCGGTTGTCCGGTCCATTTATAATGCACTCAAGCCAGAAGGGACCTGGCTCATCGCGGATATTCACACGTACCCAACTTTTGAAGAGAATCTTGAGAAGAATCCGCTGGCGAGCCTGTTTTACGGCTTCTCCGTGATCTCGTGCCTTTCTTCTGCGATGTCTACGGCGGACGGTGAAGGCCTGGGCGCACTAGGTTTTAGCGAGCCAGTTGCTCGTAAAATGGTAGGTGGCGCCGGTTTTACCCGATTTGCCTGCCATGACTTTGGAAACCCTATGAACTCGTATTACGAAGTTCGTCCGTAGTTGTTAGATTCGAGCGCACCCTACGCCTCCTGCTGGTCACGAACAGGAATAGTTTTTTCAATTGAGCAAATGTCGTGGAGACCGGTTCGATCCCCACGATTATAAGACGGTGTCGCAGAGACAAAAAAATTTCGGTCTTGTAAGGCGGGCGGCTCTGCCAGTTCCGACTGCGGACGTCCTCGGGGTTAATACCGCTCAATCACGTGTTTGGCGAAGTCGTCGAAAACTTGCCGGGCGCCCTCCATTGACGGCAGGAGCGTGACCTCTTGGAGACCCGCTTTCTCGGCCTGACGGATTTGGTGAATGACTTCGTCTGGCGCGCCCACTAGGCAGGTGCCTTTAATTGTCTCCGGAGTGACAAAACGGCGTTCTTCTGGGACCAGGAAGGTACAGTGGCCGTTGTGTATCTGAAGATAACGCTTTTCAGCCGGCGTTTTCATTTTTTTAACAGAGGCACAGTATTCGTCCCATATACCCCGATAGGCTTCGGGTACGACATCTTCGTTCTGGGTTTGTTCGTACATCTCCCAGACGAAATGAATGATGGCGGTTACGTAGGAACCACATTCAAGGATGACGCGGTCCGAGGTCAATGCTTCGCCTGGTCGGAGT
>CAYWPF010000077.1:0-14923 GCA_964460065.1 uncultured Enterobacteriaceae bacterium | reverse complement strand
TTCGAGAGTAGCACTGCATTTTCACGATCCGGGGAGTGGCCTTGGTGTTATGGGTGGCGTTGAGTTCGCCTTGGACTCTCCGGTTTCCTCTGGGCGGCTGCTTCTGTCGCTGGGTGGGACAGAAATGGTCCTTTTTACAGGGGAGGATGAAACCGGGAATGACCGAGGAAAAGTGAAAATTGGTCAGTATGTTTGGAAAAGACAACCCAACGGACTATCGATTCGGTACGACGGTACGATAATGCGTTTCGCTCACCCACAAGCTTTCATGAGGCTTGAGGACGGCTTGGCAGCTTCGTGGATAGAACCGGCGAGCGTCGACTTGCACCTGGAATTTCCTTCTCAGGGTCTGAAGACAAACGCGCTTATTCATCTTTGCCGACTGACTGGAAGCGTGAAATTTCCAGACAGGAAGTATAGCGTTGACGCGTGGGGATTTTTTGACGTGCTTCGACCAGATGAGGCCGACCGTCTCAAACCCCGCCGGCTTTTGTCGTTACCGTTCGGTCCTGATCTGGGAATTTTTCTTGTACGGGCCGAGACTAAAGATGGCTACGAGACATCCGGCATTGTGTACCAAGACGGGCGGTCTTTTATTCTGGACCCAGATGACTGGAAGCTGCAGTACACTTTTGAACACGGACGACCTACTCGTTTTGAATTGGCCATACCCGGTCCCGGCCCGGCTACCCTCTCGTGCGATGGAGAAACTTTGACGGCTATACCCATCGTTCGGCATACGCAGGAAGGGCCTGCCTTAGCCGTTACTTTTGGTCTTTCGAAAACAGTTTGGAAAGGCAGAGAAGCCTACGGTATTTACGAGTTCTCGGAGTATCTCAAAGATGCCAACTCGCGTCCTTGAGAAATGAGTAACGCTCTCATGAACGAAGACCAAGCTAGTCACCGGGCGTGAGAGTGTCAAAATAACTCAGTGCAGGATTTTCTATCCGCAAAAGGCGTTCCTGCAAAGCATTGAGAGATTCGCGCATTCAGGCGATTGCCTGCAAAGCCCCGTCTGAAGATGATGAGGAATTTGTCGCTTTCCCTTTTAGAAAATCAATAAACTTCTCCGCAGCGGGCGTAAACCGCCTACCTTTCTTCGAAATTATTCCGAGTGGCCGCATAAGTACCTCGCCAGTGAAATGGATGACTCTGAGTGTTTCATTATTTACCTCAAGTGTCACGGAGGCCTCCGGCACGATAGCGATACCTGCCCCTATTTCCACCGCCCGTTTGATAGTTTCTACATTATCCATTTCCATCATATACTGAACTTTGACCCCATGTCGGCGGAACAAGCGATCGAGAGCTCGGCGGGTTGGTATGTCACGCTCGAAACCAACGAATTCCTGTCCGTCCAGTTTCGGCAATGAGATTCTTTTTAGCGAGGCAAAGTCATGCTGGGGCGCACAAATAAGCACTAGTCGGTCTTCGCGAAATGGGGTGAGTTGAATTTGAGGCCGTTTGCTAGGATACGCCACGATGCCAAGATCTATGTCTCCTCTACTGACGTCCTCGTAGATCTTATTCACTCGTGCATACTCCAGGTGAATATTCACATCTGGGAAGGTTTGTAGGTAACTCTTAAGAGGTGAGGACAGCTCGTAGAGCCCAACACTGTACACGGTTGCAACGCGAACTGTCCCAGCGATTGAGTGGGAGAGGCTTTGTAAATTGTCTTCTATTTCACGGTATTTCTGCACTATATCTTTCCCGGCCTCATAGAGCACTTTACCAGCTTGTGTTAAGCGAACGTTCCCTTTCGAGCGTTCCACCAGCTCTCTACCGTAGCGTTCTTCGAGCCCTCTGATCTGCTGACTAACGGCCGACTGCGTAATGAAATTTTTAGATGCAGCGAGAGAGAAGCTTCCAGTCTCGGCAAGGTCGCAGAAAACTTTTAATGTTTCGACATGCATGATTGCTAATAATTGAAAAAAGTTTTTTTTACTTTACTTATAGTTAAATTTTAGTTAACCTATCACCCTCGTGCCGAAAGTCCAACTTTTTCTCGTGGAGGACAGCCCATATGTTTGAACCAGACACTCTCTTGCCGGAGCAGTATTTCAGCTTACTCGGCCGAAAACCGCTTCAGGGTGAGAAACGTCTACTCCTGGCTATGTTAGAGGATGCGGTACATTGTTTCCAGACCTATCTCTTGGCAAAAAAACCGCACGAGAGACGGCTCTTCCAAGAATCCGAAGAGTGGATCGATTCTACCGACGGTTTGTGGTTCTTCTCCTTTGAAAATATTTGTGACGTGTTAGGCGTTAATCCTGGTCGGATGCGGGATGCTCTAAAAGAATGGAAAGAGGAGCAAACGTTACTATACGCTCAGCAAGGCGAGGCACTAGTTGACGTTGCGCCAAGCGTCAAAATTCCGG
Source organism: uncultured Enterobacteriaceae bacterium (assembly GCA_964460065.1). Lineage (GTDB taxonomy): Bacteria > Desulfobacterota > Binatia > Bin18 > Bin18 > Bin18. The sequence goes on along the minus strand of CAYWPF010000077.1, from coordinate 12,542 downwards.
CGAGAGCGGACATCTAAGTGTGATGCGGAAGAGGATACCACCCGCCGCGTCATATCGCAGAGGCTATGCAGTACCAATCAACGACAAGAGAAGTAATGCGGTAGTTTCTACACACTCCCCTAACATCTGAAAATTATTGGCGGTAACCCCGTTTTGGCGGGCGTTCCACCGGAGGGTTGAGAGAATGATCAGCCCGCCCAGAGGAATCGCCAAAGCGATACCGACAATAGACGTGAGCGTGAAGAGAGTGCCCAGGGCTATCAAACTAGCTAAAGCAAATTCATTGAACTGAATTTGCTTTATGAGCAGTGTAGTCCAGTTTTGATCTGGACCGATCCGGGAGCTATAGGCCAGGACTACCCACGCCCAACGTCCGAGCATGGGCGCTAATAATAATCCGGCGTCTCGATAACCTCCGTGGAGTGAATGAAGCGCATAGATTTTCAGTACTAGCAATGTTCCGTGTAGAAGGACCACGTTGCTCATAGACAACGACGTCGGGACAAGCCCATCATTTCCGTGATCAAAGTCATCTATTCGTGTTGCTCCAAGGAATGTCCTTCCTATAATTGCCAATACAGACATTGCGGTGATGTCTCGAAGCAGGGGTGACAGCAACGGTTCCAACAGCATACTCACAGTCCATGTGCTGGTTCCCAGGATGAGGCCGACGATCGGGAAATAAGTCGCTGACTGGACACATATTGTGGAATCAATTTTAATTTTTTTTCTGCCGGGAAATATTGTGAGCAGTTGCATCGCAACGAGGAACCTGGTGAACATGCAGGCTCGTATAACACTTTGTAACGCGACGGCAAACGGCATGTCCGAATCTAGGCCGAGGACCGAACGTTAAAATTTTTGTTATTTCTCTGTGTACCTATGAATTTGTCATCGATAATCGCCGCGCGAGCGGGTTCGTGCCCGACCAAGGTCGCCATAGCGTTTGAAGGCAAGACAATAACCTACGGTCAACTTGCGCGGCGTGTACAGGCCGCGGCAATGGCCCTCAAGCGTTCTAACGTTCGAAGAGGAGACAGGGTGGCGGTGTTGTCCCGCAATTTGCCTTCGATGCTTGAAATATTATTCGCATGTGCGCGTGTTGGTGCGATTTTTGTACCTATAAATTGGAGATTGCGTCGAGCGGATATTAAATATGTACTAGATGATTGTGTACCCAAGGTTCTAGCGAGTGACGATGATCATGCCGGACTGGCAGAATCCGGCTGGGCACCGCATCTTTGGTGCTTGGAGGAAGGGGTTGGTGACCCCTGGATATCGTATGACCATTTGCTTTCCGAATCCTTCGGTCAGCGTCAAGAGCCCCAGCCTGTTTCGCTCCAGGACCCCATCTGTATATTGTACACCGCCGGAACTACCGGCCGGTCAAGGGGTATTTTGTTAAGCCAATCTAACGTGCTCTGGAACGCGGTCAATTCTAGATTTCTTCATGAGCTGACGAGCAAGGACCATGTGCTGACAGTGATTCCATTGTTTCACACGAGAGGTCTCAACATACAGACAATACCCGCTCTGTTTACAGGGGCTACAATTACGTTGCACCGTAGCTTTGATTCGCTGTCAGTGTTGGCCTCTATCGAAAAGGAGAAACCGACACTAACGGTGCTTGTTCCCAGCCAAATGGCAATGATGCTGGAGGATTCCCGCTGGGACGATACTGATTTGACGAGCCTCCGGTACGTAGTGACGGGTTCGTCGGTTGTTCCACCGCGATTGATCGAAGCTTTTCACGAGCGCGGTGTTAAAGTGGGACAAGTATACGGGGCAACCGAGACTGGACCTGTCTCCATATGTTTGCGGGCGGCGGATGCCGTTCTCAACATAGGGGCCGTGGGTAAGCCAGCTCTGTATTGTGATGTGAAACTCGTCGATCCCATTGGCGAGGAACTTGAGGGTCAAAGTGCTGGGGAGATCCTACTAAAGGGTCCGGCAATCAGCTGCGGGTATTGGAAGGAATCACGGCGTTTGGATAAGGACTGGTTTTCTACTGGAGATATGGCTTGTCGAGATATCAACGGTTTTTATCACGTTACAGGGCGTATTAAGGACCTTATCATCTCCGGCGGAGAGAATGTCTCGGCAGCAGAGGTAGAGCAAACCCTATCCGAACATAGGGGGGTGGTTGAGGCAGCTGTCATAGGATTGCCCCATCAACGTTGGATTGAAGTTCCTGTGGCGGTTGTAGCTATAAGCGAAGGGGTTACCACGGAAAATTCGCTTATTGCCTATTGCAACGATAGACTTGCCAGTTTCAAGGTTCCCAAGCGTATATTGTTCACCGAAGCTCTTCCCCGAAATGCAATGGGTAAGGTGGAGAAATACAAGTTGCGAGAACAATTTTATTAAAAAAAAACGGCGAGGGGCCCACACCGAATTTTGTAGGGAGGGATGTCACACCACCAATTCCCCTCAGTGTTAGGGGAGTCGGCATTCGTATATTCCTCTTTTTTAAGTAAGCGCTCTTGATAGCAGAGAAACCCAACCGTTTGGGCCTCCGCGTTTGCCAAACCAATCGTACCTGATAGGGCTACGTGTCAGTTTTAGCCTAGGGAGAGGAATGACTCTTTTGCGACCGATATAGCGGCCGAAGGGAGCAAACCCAGCAGTACGGTCCCAGCCGCGGCGACGAGGATAGCGGCGCCCAAAGGCGAGCGGAGTGAAGAGACGAACTTCGGGCTAGAATTTTCGTGCATGTACATATCGATGATTACACGGACATAATAATAAGCGGAAACGACACTATTAAGAACTCCTATCACAACCAGCCAAAGGTAACCTTCCTGTACCGCCGCGTTAAAGACATAGAATTTCCCTGTGAAGCCTAATAAAGGAGGTACCCCCGTTAAGGAAAGCATGAAGATGGTCATGGCCATTGCCAGTGCTGGGTGGCTGAGCCCGAGTCCCTGAAAATCCTGCATTTTCCCGTCCGAATTTCCTCCGCCGACAGCAATGATGACACCAAAAGCTCCCAAGTTAGTGATCCCGTATGCAACGAGATAGTACATGAGCGCTGGTCCGCCTGTCTCTTGCCCTGCGACCATTGCAACTAAGAGATAGCCGGCGTGGGCGATGCTGGAATATGCCAGCAGACGTTTCAGATTTTCTTGGACCAGAGCTGTAATGTTGCCGACCGTCATAGTGAGTACCGCGATTCCCCAGAGAAGAGCGGCCCATTCGTCGTGAATTGGTTCTAGTGTGCCCAGGAATATTCGCGCGAAACAGGAAAATGCGGCGGCCTTTACCCCTATCGCCATAAGCGCGGTTACCGGGGTCGGTGACCCCTGGTAGACATCGGGGGTCCAAACGTGGAACGGCACTGCTGCGATTTTAAAACCAAACCCTACGATCAATAAACCTATACCGATTGAGAGGAGGTTCGAGGCACCATTAGTCTCAAGGGACGCCGCGATGGCTTCCAACTGGAGGGACCCTGTGGCTCCGTATATGAGTGCAATCCCGTATAATAGAAATCCACTAGCAAATGCTCCTAGCAGGAAATATTTGAGTGCAGCCTCTTGCGACGTAAGGTGTTGCCTCCAAATTCCGGCGAGTACATATAGAGCAAGAGACATTGTCTCCAGCCCGAGAAAAATGAATATGAGGTTGGTAGCTGATGCCATGACTACCATGCCAACCGTCGCGAACATTACTAGAGAATAATATTCCCCATGGTTTATTCCGGCCGATTCGAGATAGTTCAAAGACATGAGGACGACCATCCCCGCGACTACACAAAAGAACAAGTCGAAAAAAAGCGCGTAGGAGTCGAGCGCAAACATTCCATTGAAAGACGTGAGATCCGTTTGTCCCCACAATAGGAAAGAGGCCAGCGCCGCGAGGCAGAGGCCCGTGATACTTAGCCAGGCTAGTAGTGGCCGATCTTTGTCCTTTATCCAAATATCCCAAAACAAGGCGAGCAGGGCCGTCGTGCACAAGACCAAAAGCGGAAGGACTGATAGCCAATTAACGGCCGGTATTACAATTTCCATGGGTCTATTCGTTATTTGATATTTTAATTTGTTGAGGGAGGGCAACCGGCCGCGAGGAAATTTTGTATTCGTATTGGGCGGGGTAGCGATTTCTCGCACTGGGAGAGCCTGCCTCGCTGATTCTAGCCAGCGTTGCCTCCACCGATTTTTCCATGCGACTCAAAAAGGGATTGGGAAACAGCCCCATAAAAATCATGGCTGTTATTAGTGGCGCAAATATGACGATCTCGCGCGTAGAAAGATCTGGTAGACGACGGTTCTTTTCATTTGTTAGTGGCCCGAAGAATACGCGTTGATACAGGCGAAGCATATATACCGCACCCAATATAATACCGGTTACGGCGATAGTGGCGGCTAGGGTGCTCTTTTGGAACGTCCCTAATAGAATAAGGAACTCTCCTACGAACCCGTTCAGCCCGGGGAGACCGATAGAGGATAGCGTAGAGATCAGAAAGATCGAGGAAAAAATAGGAAGTTGCTTCCACAATCCGCCGTACTCATTGATGAGCCTGGTGTGACGACGCTCATAAACGACCCCGACGAGCAGGAAAAGTGCACCCGTAGATAAACCGTGGCTCAACATTTGAAACAAAGATCCTTGTACGCCCTGCAAATTTAACGCGAACATTCCTAGCATCACGAAGCCGAGGTGGCTAACAGAGGAATAAGCTACTAGTTTCTTAATATCCGACTGCACCATTGCCACCAGTGCCCCGTAGATGATGCCGGTAACCGCCAGCGCCATGAAAAGTGGTGTGACTGATAGGGTTGCGTCAGGAAAAAGTGGAAGCGCAAACCGGATAAATCCGTAGGTGCCCATTTTAAGCAGAACTCCTGCCAAAATGACTGATCCTCCGGTTGGAGCCTCGACATGGGCATCCGGTAGCCAGGTGTGTAGAGGGAAAAGGGGTACTTTAATTGCGAAGGATAATGCGAACGCGGAAAAAAGGTAGAATTGCGTGTTGAGCGGTATGTTCAGAGTGTAGAGTCGTAGCAAATCAAACGAAGGTGTCCCTTGTTGGGCATCGTACAAATGCGCCAAATACAAAATAGCCACTAGCATCAGGAGACTGCCGATCATTGTGTATAGGAGGAACTTTACGGCCGCGTAAATGCGCCGTTCGCCACCCCATATGCCAATTAAGAAATACATGGGGATGAGCATAACTTCCCAGAAAACGTAGAACAAAAACAAGTCAATCGCGACAAAGGCACCAATCATGCCCGTCTCGAGAACCAAAAAGAAGAAGAGATAGTTTCTTACCTTGGTTGTGACACTGCTCCACGTTGACAGAATAACGAGCGGCGAAAGAAACGTCGTGAGAAGGACCAAGAACAAGTTAATACCGTCAATGCCTACGTAGTATTCGATGCCAAAGTTTTGAATCCACGTGTGGCGCTCGACAAATTGGAAATCTGCGGTGCCCTCGTCAAAGCCGAAGAATAGTCCGAGGGATAGCAGAAACGTTAGAACGGATGCACCTAAGGCAGTCCGCCGAACAATTTCCTCTTTATTGTCGTTGATAGCTAACAACGCGACGGCCGCGAGAAGTGGAAGAAAAACAATGATGGTTACCACAAGTAGTACCCCAAGATCATAATAGCCCCACAACAAAGTGATAACGCGTATAATTGCACGTTGCCTGTTTGCCAGCGTCGAAGGACGGACCCATTCGCTAGCAGGGCTTCGCCCGTTTTGTTGACGACACCATCGATCACAACGGTGTCCCAAACATTCCAAAGCCAGCTCGCAACGGAGAAAATGGGGCTCACTACTGACGCTATATAGAATTCGTCGACGTAATATTTGTTCAGTAGAGTCCTATGGGTTCGTCCCCAGCGCTTTTTTAGCCAAGCGGTTGACCCTGACGACCGTACGTAGAACAAGTAAGCGAGTACTATAGCGAGTAGGCCAAGGGCTGTAGGTAAGTATTTTATCGTTGCAGAAACGTGGGGATGACTATCGCCATACAGGGGACTAAGAAGTTGGGGTAACGTGAAGTAACCACCGATCAGCGAGAATATGGCAAGAATGACAAGAGGTAAGGTCATGGAGGAAGGCGATTCGTGTATATGCGCGGCAGTATCCTGATCGGCGCGACTCTCTCCCCAAAACGTCAAAAAGAGTAGACGGAACATGTAAAACGCAGTCAAACCAGCGCCAAGCGTAGCTACAATCCATAACAGTCCTGACCCGTGGGGGCTGGCGTACACGTGTTCAAGGATAAGATCTTTGCTGAAGAACCCGGATAGGAACGGGAATCCGGAAATAGCGAGGCAACCTATGGCGAAGGTGCCGTAGGTTGTCGGCATTTTCGTTTTTAAACCACCCATTTTTCGAATGTCCTGCTCGTTGCTCATGCCGTGCATGACGCTCCCTGCGCCTAAAAATAGCAGCGCCTTAAAAAAGGCGTGCGTCATGACATGGAAGATGGCGGCTCCATAAGCACCAACGCCCAAGCCCAGGAACATATAGCCAAGCTGACTAACGGTAGAGTAAGCAAGAACTTTCTTTATATCGGTTTGTACGAGGGCCACAGTGGCGCCCAGGAAAGCCGTCGCCGTGCCTACCGTTGCTATTACTGCGAGAGCATCTGGTGCCATGGAAAATAAAAAGTGCATTCGGGCCAACAGGTAGATGCCGGCTGTCACCATGGTGGCCGCGTGAATTAGCGCGCTGACAGGGGTCGGCCCGGCCATGGCATCTGGCAACCAAATATAGAGCGGGATCTGGGCAGATTTTCCTGTTGCCGCGACGAAGAACAAAAGACATATAATAGTGGCAGTAGTTACGTCTAAATTAGGAGTTCCGGATTGGATCTGGCTGAATGACAAGGCCCAGATTCCCTGTTCCCCCAAGGACCAGAACAGGAGAAAGAGGCCTAACAGAAAGCCCGCGTCACCTATGCGATTGACTATGAAGGCCTTTTTCCCAGCGTTGGCATTTTCTTCTACGTTGTACCAAAAGCCGATCAATAAATAGGAACAAAGACCGACACCTTCCCAGCCGATGAACAGAAGAAGTAAATTATCGCCGAGCACGAGGAGAAGCATCGCCGTAGTGAAGAGATTCAAGTAGGCGAAGTAGCGGCCAATATCCTCATCGCTTGCCATGTAGCCGACCGAGTAGACGTGAATGAGAAAACCGATCCCTGTGATAATAAGGGTCATCGTTGCCGATAGGGCATCGAAGCGCAGAGCCAGGTCTACCTGTAATGAGCCAGAATATATCCAAGGGTAGAGGACGTCTAATAATACGCCATGATCAGGTAGTTGGAGAAACGCCCCAAACGCAAAGCAAAACGAAAGCAAGATCATACACGGAGAAAAGAAGTTCGAGATACTCCGATTTAATCGTGGGGCCAAAAATATATTGAATAGAACCCCAAGGAAAGGAAACAGGACCACGTACCTAATATAGGAGACATTTGAGATAGTCGCTTGTAGCGCGAGGGGGTCTTGCATAAATAACAACCAGTCAGGACTGATCAAGTCGTTGCCAGAAATTTACCAGTGCATTTTATAAACGGCCGATTCGCTCAACCTTTCATTAGGTTGAAATCGTCCACGTTTAGCGTTTCTTTCCCTCTGTATATTAAAAGGATGATCGCCAACCCCACAGCAACTTCCGCAGCTGCAACCGACATTACGAAAAAAACGGCAATCTGGCCGTTCATGTCGCCATAGTGTTGGGCCAAGGCGACGAAAGACAAGTTAACAGCGTTCAACATTAATTCTATAGCCATAAAGATAATGATCAGATTACGGCGCAGGAGCACTCCCGTTACGCCTATTGCAAACAAGATGGCACTAAGTATGAGGTGGTAGGTAATAGGTACCATAGTGTTCCGTCGCCTTTAACGTTTGGCCAGGACCACCGCGCCCACCACGGCGACCAACAGCAATATCCCCGTCAGCTCGAATGGTAACAAGTATGTCGTAAATAATTCTCTTCCTAAAGCCTCCACCGTACCAAAATCATCCGGCAAATCGCTGTTAGTTTCAGGGGTTGTGCCCGATGGTGAACGACTAAGTAACAAACCGAACTCAGCTACTAGTATGAGACCTCCGACTACGCCGATCCGGCCCAATCCTTTGCGCATCGCCTCGCCCGCCGTCGTTTGAAGGTTCAGCAACATTATAACGAAGAGAAAAAGGACCATAATGGCGCCGGCATACACGATGATCTGTAGGGCTGCCACCATGTGCGCATTCAAAAACAGGAAGTATATGGCTAACAGAAAGAGAGTCAGTACCAGAAATAAGGCACTGTATACGGGGCTAGGGTGTGCAATCACCATGATGGAAATAAATATCAAGGGGACACCCAATGCTAGAAACGTGACGATATCCATAGGAGCTACTCAAGAAGTAAGATCGCTAGCGCTGTGACCATAACGTTGGCTAGGGATAGGGGAAGAAGGATCTTCCAACCGAGTGTCATCAGTTGGTCGTAGCGGAATCTAGGTAAGGTCCAGCGAATCATAATTTGAAGCCAACAGAAGAATAGTACCTTCCCTGTGAATGACCCTACTTGCAGCAGGGTCACCAGCAGGCTAGGTAGCGCAACGAAGCCGCCCCAAGGAAAATGAAAACCGTCACGCAATAGGAATGGCACCTGCCAACCTCCGAAAAAAAGTGTGGCAATTAGGCCTGCGACGATGATTGCCTCCACGAAATCCCCTAGCATGAACATGGCTTGCTTTGCTCCGGAGTATTCGGTGAAGTAGCCTGAAATCAACTCTGACTCCGCTTCGGGCAAATCAAACGGGATCCTTTTGCTTTCCGCTATGCCGGCAGTTAACAGGATAATGAATGCCACCGGTTGGTAGATTATACCCCAGGCTGGGATCCAACCGGCAATCAAACCACCTTGTGCCCGAGTTATCTCTTGTAAGTCTAATGAGCCGAACGTAAGAACTACGCCGATGAGTGCTAATCCCAGGGGTATTTCGTATGAAATCATTTGGGCCGAACCGCGGATCCCGCCCAGTAAGGCCCACCGATTGTTGGACGCCCAGCCTCCCAGGACCACCCCGTAAACGCTCAGTGATACCATGGCAAGGACGTACAGAATTCCTATGTTTAGCTGTGCTGCCTGGAGCGTTATTTCTCTCTCGCCCACGACAAGGACATCACCGAAAGGAATGACGATAAAGGTAACTAGCAAGGGAAGGAGCCCAACCACTGGCGCGAGAGTATGCAGCGTTTTATCTGCTCCAGGAGGCACAAAATCTTCCTTTGTGAAGAGTTTTATTGGATCCGCCACTAACGTATTAACTATGCCGAAGTTAAACGGTAGTTTGCCAAATATGGCGGCCCTATTAGCACCGATACGATCTTGCAGAACTGCACTCCCCTTTCGCTCGACCCAAAGCAACAATCCGCCGAGGTTGAGAACCATCAAGATGACGAGAACAGTTAGGCTGAATGTGATAATGAAGTCAGGCATCTTCGGTTTGGGGGAGCGCGGAAAATATTTAATTACAGCTATTTGGCGAGATCATCCATCAGGGTTAGGGCGCTCCGTGGCGTTTGATTTTCGTAGTAGTCGTCATTGACCTGTACGACGGGAGCCGTACCACAGGATCCTAGACACTCTACCTCACTGAGCGAAAACTGATTGTCCGGGGTAGTTTCACCTACTTTTACTCCTAGTTTGGTTTCCAAGCTTCGAACTATTGTGTTCGCTCCAACTAGCGTACACGACAGGTTAGTGCAGACCTGGACATGGCACCGGCCCATCGGTTCTTTGTAAAACATGGTGTAGAAGGTGGCGACTCCTCCTACGTAGGCAGGTGACAGCTCGAGCAAGTCTCCGACGTATTCCATCACCTCGGGACTCAGAAATCCAAACTCCCTCTGGGCCATCCACAGAGTGGGAAGGATCGCGGCCTGCTTCGTCGGGTACCGCGTCAAGACCTCCTGGAATTCTCTTTCGATTGTCGGCGAAAATTGGACAGACATAGACTATGCTCGATTCAGTGTCCGCTTATTGGGGAAGTGCACGTAACGTTCAATGGCAGCGTGTTTATTATTTTGGGAGGTTGGGACCTTTTCTTCCTTAGGGCATCTGACTTTACCTGTCGCATTCGCCACCTATCATGTTCAACATGCCGAAAGTCGTTATTATATCGGAAACGAGACATCCTTTTAACATGTCCCCGAGTGCAGCCATGCCAAAAAAACATGGGGGGCGAACCCTGACCCGATAGGGACGTCCGCTCCCATCGCTTACGAGGTAGAAGCCGAGTTCCCCGTTTGCCCCTTCGACGCTATGGAAAGCTTCTCCAGCGGGTATTTTAACGCCTTCTATAACCAACTTGAAGTGGTTCATTAGGCCTTCAATGTTACCGTATACTTGTTTCTTTTCTGGCAGTGAAATGGCGGGGTCGTCTATTCGGATAGGCCCGGCGGGAATCCCATTCAAGGCCTGTTCAATTATTCTCATGCTTTGCTGGAGTTCCTCGAATCGCACAGAGAAACGATCGTAATTGTCCCCCTGAGAACCGGTCGGTATGTCAAACTCGAACCGGTCGTAGCCCGAGTAGGGGTGTGCTCGGCGTACGTCGTAAGCTACCCCCGTTGCACGGAGAAGCGGTCCAGTGAGACTATATGAGATAGCCTCCTCCCTAGAGAGGACTCCCACACCGGACATCCGGTCGATAAAAATACGATTTTTGGACAAAAGTTTATCGCAATCACTCAGAATGCGGCGCATATCTTTGAAAGCTGTACGAACGGAGCTGGCAAAGTCATTAGGTAGATCGTGCGTGATCCCGCCTACCCGTGCATAGCTAACAGTAAGCCTAGCGCCGGTCACTGCAGACACAAGATCATAGAGCGTTTCCCTGGACTCCATAAGATAAAACCCCACCGAAATAGCGCCGGCCTCCGTGGCGGCCATCCCGAGACAAGTCAGGTGATCAGTGATACGTGATATTTCACTCATGATGACGCGAATGTATTGACAGCGTTCGGGTACCTCGACACCAAGCATGCGTTCCGCCGTCAGTGCAAATGCCACGTTGTTTATCAGCGGTGATGCGTAGTTAAGACGATCGGTATAAGGTACACAATGGTTCCAGGTTCGTTGCTCACACATTTTCTCGAATCCACGGTGTAGGTATCCGATCTCTACGTCGCAGTTGAGTATTTTTTCACCGTCTAATTTGAGATTGAACTTGATGGTTCCGTGAGTCGCAGGATGGGAAGGTCCCATCTGCAGTTCCATTATTTCAGAGGTCGGATCGTGCCTTGCCGGCTCGTAGGAGGCCCCGTTAACCATCTTTTTCTTTCTCCGTCCATGGATTTGATATAGGATCTCTTTCTTCAACCAGCGGTTGGCGCTTGTTTACGGGATAGTCCTTGCGTAGCGGGTGACCAACAAACTCTTCATACATCAGAATCCGTCTCAGATCAGGATGGCCCTCAAATTTTATACCAAACATGTCCCAGACTTCTCGTTCTAACCAATTCGCCGACTTCCACACTGAGGAGGCAGACGGCGCACAAACATCATTGTCAGGAAGAGGGACCTTGATACTTAGACGATGGTTGTGTCTGAGGGATTGGAGTTGATAGATTAATTCGAACCGGTAATCTTTTCCGAGGAAGTCTACAGCGGTAATATCGACCAAAAGGTCGAAAGCAAACTCGGGGAGCTGTTTTAGCCCCAGGAAAATGTCGACGACGTTGGTGCGGTTTACCACAATCGTATCATTGCCGTGAGCGGAATAACTGGATTCAATCCCAGGAGAAAACCTCTCTTTGATGAGTGCAACGATTTCCGTCTCTAACATGTGCCGTCCAATGCGGGCTACGTTGACTCGAGCCCGCCCTTTCTTATCTCGTAAATCAGACCTATAGTCAGAACCAGGACAAACACAGCCATCGCCGCGAATCCAAACATCCCTAGTTGTCGAAAAACTATGGCCCACGGGTACAAGAAAACAACCTCGACGTCAAAGACAATGAAAAGTATAGCCGCCAGGTAGAATTTGACGGAGAAGCGGCCCCAGGCCGAACCGGTGGGAGGATTGCCACACTCGAAGGGATCTCCTTTGACCTGGGATAGCTTTTTGACCCCTAATATGGTGCTCGCGAAGGTCATGCCTAGAGCGACCATACCTGCGACTATCACGGCGATGAGAACTGGGATGTATTGATCCATAGGCTTACATGGTCTGCAGTCGGAAAGGACGACGTTCTGTCTATATCTAATCTACGGTTCTTCGCCATCCACAGCATTATATTCTGCACAGAATACAGGCGCGTGAAGAAGTGTCAACGACCCTGCTTGCTAGTATCCTGAACCGCATGCCCCTTCCTTGCAGGAGGACTAGGGAGGTGTTAAACGTCTTGACGCAGGCGACTTTACCGAGTGGCCAATCTTTTGGGAGAGGTGCCAGAGTCAGGCCGATCGGGCACGATTGGAAATCGTGTGTACTTCACTGTACCGAGGGTTCGAATCCCTCCCTCTCCGTCAGTGGTGATAGCTAGGTCCTGCGCAAGGGAGGCCGGGAAATCCGT
>CAYWPF010000076.1:0-6375 GCA_964460065.1 uncultured Enterobacteriaceae bacterium | reverse complement strand
GTTGATACGATGAGAGCCATCAATAGGACAGAGGACGCTGGGAATATCGTTCTCGTGCACTCGGCCGATCCGTTAAATTTAGTCGGAATCATTACACCTGGAAAACGTCTGTCACCCCTTGCGGGCGATGTTATCGCGTATCGGGATGGAGTGCCCCTTGCTATAGGTGAACTCGGACAGGTTCGTAGCACCCTTCAAACCGATCCGGGTTTTCGGCGACAGACAAGTAAGCGCTACGCGCGTGCCAGTTGATTTGCTTAGGTTATTGTCGACCGATATTCTTTGATGCTGGTTGGCTCTTACTCAGCCTGTGTGACGAGGCCGACTACCCACCGATGGCGCCATTCCGTTAGTTGTGCCTATATCAATAAATTTTGACATGTCCGCCTCCCAAACCAGGATAGCTTTTTTTGCCTTGTCCACACGTCGCTGCGTTGAGGCTGGAGCGACCCATTCTTTTTGCGATCGGCTTTTCCGGATGAAAGAGGCAATAATTCCCCGGGCCTGCTTATAGGATTCAAAACGTCGTCGAAGATTCGTTTGGCTAATGTTCTGACGAATGGCGTTGGAGATACGTTTTGCCGCCGCCTCGGGACCAACTTGGCCCAGGTCGGATTCCCATACCATTGCTTGAGCATAATGGTAATATGCCCGTTCCGTCTTTCCTGAATGTTTCCCCAGATAAACGACGAAGTTGGATGCCTTAAGGCCCGCGGCCGTACACCACTGCTTAAAAATATCTGAGGAGGTAGGAAAAGGTGAAGAGTCGCTCACGGGCGACTGATTGTAACCTACTTTCCCAACAAAGCAACTGCGCGCTCGACGGCACTGCTAACCCCTCACTGTCTATGTTAGTCTAGACTCGGCCTAATGCCATAGGAGAGGTGGAGGTGCTGCGTGCCGGAAGAATTCACTAGCGTTGCTATCGAGGAAGAAATGCGCCAATCGTACATGGATTACGCAATGAGCGTTATTATTGGGCGCGCGTTGCCTGACGTCCGTGACGGTTTAAAGCCGGTGCATAGAAGAGTCCTTTATGCGATGCGTGAGATAGGTACGGAGTGGAACCGACCGTACAAAAAATCAGCGCGGATTGTTGGTGATGTCATAGGCAAATACCATCCTCACGGTGATTCTGCAGTCTATGAAACTGTTGTGCGCATGGCCCAATCTTTTTCGTTACGTTATCCGCTCGTGGACGGACAAGGTAACTTCGGTTCTGTCGACGGGGACTCTCCTGCGGCTATGCGTTATACGGAGGTCCGCATGAGCCGTTTAGCGGGCGAGCTATTGGCGGATATAGAGCGAGGTACGGTTTCTTTCGTTCCCACATATGACGATTCCAGTGTGGAGCCTGAGGTTCTTCCTACGAAAATCCCGAATTTGATTGTAAACGGTGCTTCAGGCATCGCCGTTGGGATGTCGACGAACATCCCGCCGCATAATCTTGGCGAAATTGTCTCTGCGCTTTTGGCGATCATTGCGAACCCGGATATTGGCCTTCCAGAACTGATGAGTGTAGTGCCGGGGCCTGATTTTCCGACTGGTGCGACGATACAGGGGATTCGAGGTATCAAACAAGCCTACGAGACTGGACGCGGTATCATATCCATCAGGTCCAAGGCGACGATAGAAGAACTCCCTTCCGGTAAATCCCGGATCGTTGTCACGGAGTTGCCTTACCAGGTTAACAAGGCACGGCTCATCGAGCGGATTGCGGATCTTGTTAACGAAAAGCGGATTGAGGGCATTAGTGATCTACGTGACGAGTCGGACAGAGAGGGAATGCGTCTCGGCGTTGAAATAAAACGCGATGCCATACCGGACGTGGTACTGAATCAGCTGTACAAGATGACGCCGTTGCAAGATTCGTTCGGTATTATTCTACTGGCCATTGTAGATGGAAGGCCAAAGGTCTTGTCCCTTAAGCAGCTGTTAACTCATTTTCTAGAGCACCGACGTCGGATCATTACAAGCAAGGCGCAGCACGACTTGTCTAAATCGCGAAGGCGCCTACATATTTTGGAGGGGTTACGTTGCGCGCTAGAAAAGCTGGATACCGTGATAAAGATAGTCAGAGGCGGGGCGTCACCGAGAGAGGCACGAAATGAGCTGAGCGACCGCCTGCAGCTAAGTACGGGCCAGGCACAGGCAATTCTAGATATGCGCCTGCAGAGACTGACTCAGCTAGAGCAGGACAGTTTGTATAAGGAGCATAATTCCCTCGTCGCCTACATTTCGAGGCTGGTCACGATGCTCTCAAATTCGAACCAAGTGGATAATATCATCCGCGATGAATTGACTGATGTGGTCGAAAAATATGGAGATGAGCGATTGTCCGCAATAGACCCGTACGGTGCGGACGTTGCAGTAGAGGATCTAATTGCCGAGGAAGACGTCGTAGTTACAATATCGCACGCCGGTTATATCAAGCGACAACCAACATCGGTCTATCAATCCCAGCGCCGTGGCGGCAAGGGAAAAACCGGGACCACTACTCGCGATGAGGATTTTGTTGAGCATATATTCGTCTCCTCCTCCCACGCTTTTTTACTTTTTTTTACAACACTCGGTAGAGTGCATTGGGTGAAAGTGTATGAGATACCCGAAGGTGGTCGGGTGTCTCGAGGCAAGGCTATTGTGAACTTAATAAGCTTACAAAATGGTGAGAAAGTATCCGCTGTCCTACCTGTACGAGAATTTCAGGAGGGGAATCACGCGGTCTTTGCGACACGTCGAGGACAGATTAAGAAAACCAACCTGATGTCTTATGCCAAGCCTCGTCAGGGTGGTGTGATCGCGATCAACCTTGCACCTGGCGACGAAGTCATAGGGGTCTGTATGACCGATGGTGATCGGGACATTTTGCTCTCGACGAGCGCGGGACAGTCCATCCGATTTTCAGAGAATGATGTGAGGCCTACCGCGAGGAATACTGCCGGAGTGCGAGGCATCAATCTAGGTGCTGGTGATAGGTTAGTTTCTCTTGAAATTCTTGAGGCGCAACATTCAGTCATGACTGTCTCAGAAAAGGGGTACGGTAAGCGGTCGTCGGTAGGCGAGTACCGCGTCCAGGCCAGGGGGGGGAAAGGTGTTGCTACCATGAGAGTGACGGCGAAGACCGGAAATGTTGTTGGTGTGCAACAGGTTGTTGAATCGGATAATCTGATGCTTATTACCGACACAGGGAGGATAATACGACTGGCCATCGCCGATTTGCGAGTGATCGGCCGCAATACGCAAGGGGTAAAAATATTTGAGATTAACGATGGAGAGAAAGTCGCCGGCGTTGCGTTAGTGGTGGAGGACACCGAAAACTCTTCCGCTGAGAATGAATAGAGGGTTAGGCATCGCAAACAGACCATCTTTAGTAAGCATGTTAAAGAGCTGTGAAAAGCAGGAAGTGTCCAGGCCAGGGTAGGCTAGAAAGGCCTGAGTGATTCCAGGTTTGATCGGTAAACCGATTGAGAAGGAACTCTTTTGCACTCTCAGGTGAGGAACCGTTGTTGGCTTTTCCGTTAAGAGATTATCAAAGAGAAACCTTGGGTGCCATTTTCTCTGCATATCAGAGGGGTGTCAGGCGTCAGGTTATATCCCTTCCGCCTGGCAGCGGGAAAACAATTGTCATTGCCCATCTAATTGCACAAAGGGACGGCCGGGCTATTATTTTGGAGCATCGGGATGAGCTGATAACACAGGCGCGGGAAAAGCTGCAAATGATCGCTCCCTGGCTGCCAGTCGGCGTGGTTCAGGGTCGCCGTAATGATATTCTGAGCCAGTGTGTCATAGCGAGTGTTCAGACCATAAGTCGCAAGAATCGTCTCTCCTCGCTACAGAAAGAATTCCGTACCGTTATCGTAGATGAAGCACATCATGCGACGGCATCGACTTACCGAAGGGTTTTGGAACACGTTGGTGTTTTTAATGAACGCGGCCCCCTCACTGTGGGTGTCACAGCGACACCTCGTCGGAGCGACAAACAGAGTCTCGACGCTGTCTTTCAAGAAGTCGTTTATCACCGTTCCGTAGGCGAATTAATTCGTGCGGGTTTTCTTTGTGACTTAAGGGCTTTGCAGGTAGGAGTCGCTGCGGATTTTGACGGGCTAAGGACGAAGTCGGGAGATTTTCTTGATGAGGAGCTTGAAACCTGTTTGCTCAGGGCTGAGGCGCCGGCGGTCGCAGTGAGAGCCTTTTTGCAGTATGCGACCGAACGGAAGGCAGTTGTTTTTACTCCGACGGTTAGGTTCTCTAGGGTCGCTACCCGCGCGTTCGTGTGCGCTGGAGTTGTCGCTGAAGCGATAGATTCTCAGACGCCACGGGTCGAACGACGCAAGATACTCGCACGTTTCCGCGATGGGACTACGCGAGTGCTCGTAAATTGTGGGGTGCTCACTGAAGGTTATGACGAACCGAGCGTTGGTTGCATTGTCATATGCCGGCCGACGAAAAGCGCCCCGCTGTTTATGCAGATGCTTGGTCGGGGGATGAGACCATTCCCGGGAAAAGCGGATTGTTTGATCCTTGATTTAGTAGGAGCGACGGCCCGCCATTCACTTCAAACAGTAGGCTCTATTGTTGGGCTCCCGGACGGTGCGCTGACCGGAAACACGAGCGTTCGAGAGGCATTTGCCTCATGTATGCACAGAGAGGAAAGCCCCCAGTTGCGTGACCACCTCTTGGAGAAGGAGGCTAACCTTTTTCGACGGGGGCGGTCACATTGGCTTCAATATGACAAGCTGTTTGTGTTGGCAGCGGGAGAGCGAGGATGGGTCGCAGTGACCTGTGCTCCATCGCCAGACCCCGACTACGCCTGGAAGGTCATGAGCGTTCCCAAACGGGCCCGCGCGCAAATCACTGTGATCAAAGATAATCTCTCCCCTGGAGCCGCCCGGCGTTTAGCCGAAGGCTTGGCAAGGGAATACGCTCCGAGCCTTGTAGACTCGACGGCGCAGTGGAGACGCGAGCTAGCGACGGCGAGTCAATTGAAAATGTTGCGCAATATGGAAGTCGTTACGGAAGCAACTGTTAGCCGGGGAAGAGCCTCGGATCTGATCACACTAAGTATGTTCTTGAGCCGCTTTCTTCCCCAAGGTAAGGCCTAGCTGTTCAAGCTGAATCCTCTTGGAGAGTCCTAGAAGCCTTTAGCCTATAAATCTCGCGGTCCGTAGTCTGTTTGCGCGCTGGTAGCCGATTCTCTTTAATTGGGGAGTGTTCAGCCTGCAAATAACTATGAATAACCTTTGCCAGTGATTTTGCGATACCTGGTACGTCGCTAAGGTTATGGACTTCGGCCTGGCGAATACGCTTCACGCTACCAAAGTGCCGCAGCAAGGCTCGCCGTTTCGTTGGGCCCACACCCGGTATATTATCCAGCGTCGACCGCAGTCTCTGTTTTGAGCGTACCGACCGATGGAATGTAATAGCAAATCTGTGCGCTTCGTCGCGTAGACGTTGGAGCAGAAAAAGAGCGGTCGAGTTTTGTCTTAATACTATTGGATCCTTTCTGTTTGGTAAGAAAACCCGCTCCGCAGAGCGCTCTATTTCCTCATCGAAAAGCGCTCTTTTCGTTCGCATTTTGGCAAGGCCGATAATGTCTACTGTGTCAATATCTAGTTCTTTTAATACGGCAACTGCAACGTTCAATTGTCCTTTGCCTCCATCCACCATCAGTAAATCAGGAAGCGTATGTTCATCTAAAGCCCGTCTGTAGCGACGAGTTAAGACCTCGTACATGCTAGCAAAGTCGTCCTGCCCCGTGACTGTCCTAACATGGAAACGTCGATAACTATCTTTTGCAGGCTCTGCGTCATCGAATACGACCATCGAGGCAACAACCCCGGTGGACTGGGTGTTTGAAATATCGAAGCACTCGATTCGCTTTGGTGAGTTCCGCAGCCGTAAGGCTCGACGCAGATTCTCTATCGTTTTATCCCGTTGCGCGCTGTTCTCCTTTTTTTCTAAGAAACTTTGTCTGGCGTTTTCTTCCGCCATTCGTACAAGTTCGGCTTTTGTTCCTCGCTTTGGGTTGTGGACGGATACTTTCTTCTGTCTCCGCTCAGATAGAATTTCCGCTCGTATTGTCATGTCCTCCACCCTAACGGGAAGAACAATCTCATCGGGAATAAATCTGTCTCCATAGTAGAATTGAGTTAGTAGGTCGCCCAGTAAGTGTTCATTCGGAAGTTCGTTGTCATCAAAACTGTATCCCTGATTTCCTTGCAATTTTCCTCCTCGGATGAAAAGTATTTGCCCCTCCACTATGCCACCCTCTCGGTACATGCCGAAGACGTCTTGGTCATTTCCATGAGGAGTTGAAACGTGTTGGCTCAGAGCAGTTTTTTCAATGGCGGTTATTTGGTCCCGATACCGGGCGGC
>CAYWPF010000075.1:0-2986 GCA_964460065.1 uncultured Enterobacteriaceae bacterium | reverse complement strand
ACGGTCAGGTGCCCCTTTTTTTTGTGCTCGGTGACGGACATACGTCCTGTGTATATACTAGTTAGTATGAAGAGTGAATGTCGTCATGAAGGGAACAGATGCGGATAGGACACACACCATGGCTATCAAAATAAAAAAGATCGATCAGCAACGGCACGAGCTGAAGGCGCTGCGCTTCCTCTTGGACGGCCATCCGGAGAGCGTCCAAGAGGGAGACAAACTCCCAAGCTCAGACGATTTTCAGATTCGCGATAATAAGAAAATCTTTGACGTCTTGGTAGCCGCGCCGAACCAGGCGGCGGCCATGAACGCGATTGAGGAGCTGGATCTCGAGGATACGGAGACGCAGTCGTTTTTGCGACTGAACGGCCGATTTTATCATGATTACCCGCGTATCGTTAAAGAACGGGGGGGAGAATTTCGAAGGGGAGATGTGGTTGTATTCGACCCGAACAAATTGGAATAAGCGCCCTATGCGTCTGTTTTAGTGTTGGGAAGTGTGTTCTAGGAAACCTGCCGCCTGTAATTTTGTTGAATAGTGGATATTGCGGAATACCGAGCAGCGGTTGCGCCGCAACTCTGGTACAGCTAGAGAGAAGCTTGGTCGCGCGGATAGTAGGTATTATGCAAAATAGGAAAGTGTACATTGAAACGTACGGCTGTCAGATGAACCTCTCTGACACCGAACTCATGCTTGGGGTGTTGGAACCGCAAGGGTACGAGGCTACTAAGCTGCCCGAAGATGCAGATGTTATCCTGCTCAACACGTGTGCAATTCGCGAGCGGGCGGAAGAACGAGTGGTTGGACGGCTGGGCGAGCTCATGAAGCATAAAGCCAGCAAACCGGGGGTACTGCTAGGGGTGACTGGTTGTATGGCTCAGCACTACCGAGAGGCCTTGTTAGACAGGGCTCCATATTTGGACTTAGTACTCGGACCGGATGCCTACCGCACTCTTCCCGCCCTACTTGCTCCGGAAGATGTTGACGGACCCCAGGTTGCGGTGCGGTTGGACCGCGACGAGAAATATGAAGACGTGTTGCCGGCTCGCGCTGGCGGTGTGAGAGCATGGGTTACGGTAATGAGAGGATGTGACAAGTTTTGTACGTTCTGCATCGTTCCCTTTGTCCGTGGGCGAGAGCGGAGTGTCTCGTCGTCTTCGCTTCTAGATCAGGTTAGGCTTCTTGCCGGGCAAGGTTATAAGGAGGTTGTATATTTAGGCCAGACGGTCAACGCCTACCGTGACGGCGACGTTGATTTTGGCCATTTGCTGAGGCGGACTGCCGACATAGACGGGATCACTCGCATTCGATTCACCTCTCCTCATCCGTCGCATATGGACGAGGGCCTCATCGAAGCCATGGCCACGCGCGAAAAAATCGTCCCATATTTGCACTTGCCCCTGCAGTCGGCGTCAAATACCGTGCTTGAGCGTATGGAGCGGGGCTACACCATTGAAAAGTATGCACGACTAGTTGAACGCCTGCGGAAGGCTATACCGGGACTCGCACTCTCAACAGATGTTATAGTTGGATTTCCGGGAGAAAGCGACGAGGAGTTTCAGGCGACATATGATTTTATGTCCCAGGTGCGCTACGACTTTGCCTTTATGTTTAAGTACTCGGCCCGTGATGGGACGAAAGCGTACAAATGGGGCGAAACAGTTAGCGAACCTGAGAAGGGCCAGCGACTCCAAAAAATTGTTGACCTGCAAGAAGGTATAGGGCGTGAGATAAACTTAGGGTGGATTGGTCGGTCAGTCGAGGTGCTGGTTGAAGGAGCCGCGCGAAAACAAAAAGACTGGCTTTCGGGCAAAGGTCCCAACTTCAAAACGGTTGTTTTCCCAGGAAATGGGGCGAAGCCTGGCGACCTTGTCCCTGTGAGCGTTACCTCAGCTAGTGCTCACACACTGGTTGGGCTGGCACCCTAGAAATAGTGCGTGGAATGGGTTCGAGCTTGCGTCAGTCAAGCAATTCCAGGACTTTTTCGGAGGGTCGTGCTATAACTGCCTTCCCCGAACTCAAAATGACCGGTCGCTGCATGAGATTCGGATGCTTCATCAAAATTCGGACGACTGATTCCTTCGTGACATAATCGTTAGACTCGAGGCCGAGGTCTTTAAAGTTTTTGTCCTTACGAACCAACTCCTGAGGCTCGGTTTCGAGCAAATCCAGGAAGTGTTCGAAGTCTTTCTGATTAAGAGGATTTTTCAAATACTCGATCACGTCGAACTCGACGCCGCGCTCTTCGAGAATCTGAAGAGCTCCGCGAGATTTGCCTCAGCCGGGATTATGATACACAGTGAGCCTAGCCACATTTATCTCCTTCGATTCTGACGCACTGTCATTATAGCGGGTTCCCCTAGAGACGAATAGACCGCGGCAACCTGCCTTTTGGGAATCACCCGTCCGTTTAAAAATTGACTCACAGGTGGTACAGGTGGCACCGTGAACAACAAGACTCTCAATGACTTTGTCGAAGGTACCTGGGATAAAAGCATCGTTCCGACGTTGAAGAAATACCTGGCGGTTCCCAACCAATCACCTGCCTTTGATGCAGAGTGGCGTACCAACGGGTACACGGATCAAGCTGTTGATATCATGGTAGAATGGATCCGCACGCAAAACGTTCCAGGTCTCACACTTGAGGTCATCCGTCTTGGGGAACGAACACCTTTATTGTTTGTCGAGATTGCGGGAGAGGTAGACGATACAGTGCTACTCTACGGACATCTGGACAAGCAACCACCGATGGACGGGTGGGCGACTGGGTTGGGCCCTTGGAAACCCGTTCTCAGGGGCTCCAAACTCTACGGTAGAGGCGGCGCGGATGATGGCTATGCCGTGTTCGCGTGCGTCACGGCCATAAATGCCCTGAAGCTCCAGGGAATTCCGACGGCGCGACATGTCGTTCTCATTGAGGCCTGCGAAGAGAGCGGAAGCGGAGACTTACCCCATTATATAACGACGTTGGAAAATCGTATCGGT
>CAYWPF010000074.1:0-30594 GCA_964460065.1 uncultured Enterobacteriaceae bacterium | reverse complement strand
AATCTGGTCAGCGTCCGCGATAGCGTCCGTTCCCCGGGCGATCGTTCCTGAAATGGGGCATGTTTCGACTCTTGAACCCTCAACGCGCACGTACATTTCAGGCGAGGCCCCTACTAGATATTCTTCTTGTCCGAGATTGATAAGAAAGCCGTACGGAGATGGGTTACGTCCTCGCAGTCGTCGAAACAGTTCGGAAGGGGAAGCCTCGCACCCCTCAGAGAATGTTTGCCCGGGCACCACCTCGAATAAGTCGCCGGTGCGGAAAGCCTGCTTAGCGTAACCGACGCGCTTCGCGTACTCGCCGGGCTGATGGTCGCAGGCTTTCTTGACTAAGGCATTGCCTCGATAGGGTTCGGTAGTACCTTCCCGAGTTATCCCGTGCGTAGACCGTCCATCCACTTCAAAATCGTAGCGCCTTCGCCTCGCCCATTCACGGCGATGGTCGACCACTATCAGTTCATCCGGGAGATAAAGTAGAAGTTCCCGTTGGTCAGGGGACCGTCCGAGTGACATGTGAATAGGTTCAAATTGGAATGCTAAGTCGTAACCGAAAGCTCCGTACATCCCGAGGTGCGGCTCGGACGAGCTGAAAAAAGTTTGCACCAGAGTCCGCAGCAGAGAGAATACAGAAGGCTGTTTGCTGCGTTGTTCTTCTGGAAATCTATGGTCCACAGCTCTAATAGAACCGCTGAGGTTTGTTGGTGAAATATCCATGGTTGTGACCGCCTCAATGTTCTGAATCACTGGAGCGATCGCAGGAAGAAGGATTAGACCACGTTCGTTGAGCGCGGATACCTCAAAATTCAATCCTTTAGATTCGAGGACCAGGGGCGGATTGAGAAAACCCATGTCCCAACGCGTATACCGTCCTGGGTATTCATAGCTCGAAGCGAACAGTGCCCCTCGTTGGGTGTCCAAACCATCGAGTAAAGGTTCTATCGTATCCGTGACGGGTAAATCGTCGATGACGCGATGGACGGTAATGCCGCCTTTCGTGCGATAGTTGTCTATCTGTTGAAATAATCTCGTATTGTTAGCCACGGTGTCCTCTATTGTCTCCGCGAATCGCGCTCACCGTGCAAGCCGGTCATTTTCGAAAAAGGCGGACCTTGGACCCAGCCGCAGCGAAGAGAAGGCGGCCCGGATCGTTGTCGTTTATCAATGCCCGCGCCGCCTTAACGAATGGAGCCGCGATTTCCCGTAGTGCATTGCCGTGTGCCGGCTTAAAGAGGTATTCATCAGGGACACATTATAACCGGGCAAAAGAAAAAGACAATCTTGACTGGTACGATGATTTACTTGCGGGAACTCCGATGCACTCGAAAACTCGAGGCCATGATACTCTGGAGCCGGCTAAGTGTTTAGTGTGTTGTATGCTGATGGAAGATAGAAACCGTGCACAGGAGTCTACAGTTTTACTCCGACGCCTCATGTATGCGGACACACCGTCATTTGCGAGGTGGTTCCGCGACCCTGAGGTAACGAAGACCCTTGCGGGTCGAACGGCGCCTGTACGGCTGCTTCCAAGAAAGGAAATGGCCTTAGGAACGACGTCGGAGAAGCACCAGCTTGTTCGCGGAATTGTGGAACGGCGGACCGAAATGTTGATCGGGGCCACGGGGCTGTACCAAATAAATCCGCGGCATAAAACGGCTTATTTGTTCGTTATAGTGGGGGACAAGACCGCTTGGGCAAAAGGTTACGGCGGGGCTGCCGCGGGCTTGATGTTGGAGTACACCTTTCGTGAGGTAGGGCTCAATCGTGTCATGTTGCATGTGTATGAGTACAACATTCGCGGCGTACGGGCGTACGAAAGAGTCGGTTTCAAGAGGGAAGGGACACTCGTTGCGGATCAGTATTACGACGGCCGTTTCTGGGACACCATAGTAATGGGGATGACGCGGGCAGATTGGACAAGGGCGTAGCTTATGACTCTAGGAGATACCATAGGCGAAGTTGTGTATTTGCGTACTCTTGAGGCGTCGGACTTGAACATTCTGCAGCGCTGGACCACGAGTACTGATTCTGGAATAGCGCTAGACTTGTTTTATCGGCCCGCAGTCGCGGATGCTGCGCACTTTTTCCTGGATGGATTACGTCGCGACCGACACGAGGTGGCCCTTGGGATCGTGGTTCAGTCCACGGGATCCCTGGCAGGCTTCATTGGGCTCCACGAGATTGACCAATTGAACAGTCATGCAAAGGCAGGGGTTTTGCTCCCCGACCTCCGGCCGAGAAGTCTTGAATTTGGTGTCAGCGCCCTGGGCCTTATTACTTCTTATGTGTTCGAGCAAATGCAAATGAACAGGGTTTGGGCGGAGGTTGATGCTGGCAACCGGCGGTTGAGGGCCGTGTACGAGGGTGCTGGGTTTTTGAACGAGGCTACCTTGCGACAAGATCTGTGCGTCGCGCGTGAATATCGGGATACCGCCGTGATGGGTTGTGTCCGGAATGGACCTCGTCCATTGGCGGGCGCCGGTGCTAAGAAGTGAGTGCGTCCATGTTTCTACTGTTGTTTCGCCGTAGGGAGGACTTCGTCGCCGATACGGTGGATACATTCTAATACTTGTTCATGTTTGGGTCCCATGGGGACGCGGCACCTGATAACAAAGTAGTCGACGCCTAACTGTCGTTGCCACAAATCTAGATGTTCTAACCAGTCATCTTTCGTTCCGATCATCATGTACGGCCGGACCTTTTCGAGAGTAAAATCGGACTCAGAAGTAAATGTCGTGTTCGGCGTTAGCATTCCCATTCGAAGATAAAATTTGCATTCTTCTATCCACAATGCCCCGAAGACTGTTTCGGCCTCGTCCATGCTCGAGGCGAGCCATCCATCTCTTAGTAGGGCTACACGGGGGGTCTTCCCAGCTTTGATTGCAGCTTCGCGGTAGATCTCCAGTTGACCTCGTAACGTATCAAAGGAGTCGAAAAACGGAGCCATGGACCATACGTCCCCAAGGCGCCCAGCGCGTGCGATCGATTTGGGACCGAATGCACCTATCCAGATAGGTGGCCGTGGTTTTTGAAACGGCTTAGGCGTGACATGGACGGCATCGTAATTGTAGTATTGTCCGTGATGATTAAACGGTGCCGTATTTGTCCAGGCTCTGTTGAGGAGATCCAGACTCTCCTCAAATCGGCCCTCGCGCTGATGAATGGGAACGCCGAAGTGCCTAAAATAATCGGTGTGGTATCCGACACCGACCCCCATAATCAACCTGCCGCGAGATAGTACGTCAATCATTGCCGCCTGTTCGGCTAAATGGATGGGGTCGTAGAGAGCGGGCATGATGACGTAGGATCCTAGACTTATTTGGCGGGTGCGTGTGGATAAAGCTGCCATTAGGGTGAGGGTGGATGGGAACAGGCATTCCGTCCTTGCGTGCCGCTCGGGTACGAACACTCCGTCAAAACCGCAGGTTTCGACCTCCTCGGCCTCGCGCACGAGTTGGTCAGCGAAGTTAGCAGATTCGACGGGACCCGGCTCTGGCTGTTGGTAAGGCCCACCGTGTGTATCGAGTAAATAACCAAAAAATGTCATGGCTTCTCCTTAAAGTCGCTCGTAAGACTCGAGGAAGGTCCCGCATCGGACCCTCCTCGGCAGTGCATTATGCGACGCTTTTGTACACTTGACGTTCTAGCCTATTTTGCAATAACTACCAGATCGATAGTCTTCTAGTGAGCGGTTGTTGGTGGTGCGTTTCATGGTCAAGCTTCTACGGTTTTTTAAACGAAGAACGGGAATGGCGGTGGATATGTTCCAGGAACATTATCGCACGAGGCACGCGGCACTAGTTTCCCGCCTCCCCGGTGTCGTTCGCTACACGCAATCTCGCACGTTGCTTTCAGGTTATCGTAAGCGAGAACCACTCTACGACGGAGTCGACGAAGTCTGGGTCGAAAACACGAACGTGCTGCGGTCCCACGTCGATACGGCCGACCTAGCGGCGATAAATGCAAACGCGACTGAATTTATCGATTTGCCGAGCGTCCGTATGATCATCGTTGACGATCACCTGATCAAGGGCGGGGCAGTTCCGGAACGGGCAGTGAAGAACATGGAGTTCGTCCGCCACCGCGCAGATTTGTCTATTCTTGATTTCCAGAAACACTGGCGTGAAGTGCATGGTCCGATGGCATCCGCAATTTCAGTTGTCGAGCGGTATGTGCAGAGCCACGTGCGCGGCTCTGCGTACGAATCAGGCATCAACCCGCCCTATGACGGGGTCGCGATCACATGGTTTCGCAACATGGGCGACATGCGCGTATCCGCTGAAAGTCCTGAGTACCGCAGTATCAGGGAAGACGAACCAAACTTTCTTTCACCGGGTAGGTTGCCGTTTATCATCACGAGTGAGGAGAGTATTTTCAGTACGGTATAAATCACAAACCTTTCTGGAGTTCCTGCCGCCGCAGAGTGACAAGGGTTGCCAGCTTAGCCGCTGGTGGTATGCCCTTTATCAATCTCCCGTTGACTACGAGCGTGGGTGTTCCTTTAATCCCGAGGCGTGTCGCCTCCTCTATGTCGGCTATCACGTGCTGTTTGGTTCGGCCGTCATCGAGACAGGCCTTGAATTTATCGATGTCGAGCCCGGCGTTATTGGCAATTTGTTCGAAGTCTGTCCGTCGAAATCTTGTTTGATCGGCAAACAATCGGTCGGCGTATCCCCAAAAATCGCCTTGCTCTCCGGCGCATTCCGCCGCAATAGAAGCTAAACAGGCGCCAGGGTGTACTTGGCTCTTCATGCCAGGGTTGCATTGTTGATCGAGCGGGTAGTGTCGAAACACGACTCGTACGTCGTCAGGGTTGGCATGTTGAAGTTTTGTCAGCGTGTCCCGGGCTTTGGCGCACTGCGGACATCTAAAATCGACAAATTCGTGGATAGTAACCAACGCGTCTAGAGGGCCTTCCGAGTGACGACCAGCATCCTGGAGAATGACGGCCCGCTGTTGTCTGTAATAACTGACAAAACCGGTGTCCAGATTCTGGGTTGCTGGAGCGCGATAGTCTTTGGGCGCCGTCGCGAAGGCGGCATCGTTAGACTGGTTGAAGGCGATTCCTATAATCAAAACACTATAGACGAGAAGGCTGTACAAGATCCGAGAGAAGGGCAAAGAAGCGCGGACGTTCCGGGGGCTGAGACTGATAGCAAACAGCCCGACGTTGACGAAATATAAACTGGTACACATGGGACAGATCGCTTCTATCTGAAAAAATGAGACGGCAGCCATATAGAGCGAAAATACAAGCATCCAGCCGGTGATCAACATGACCATGGCTGTTGAAGAGTAGAAGGTAGCACCAATCAGTAGGATATAAGAGAACGCCCCGAGCAGGGATACGGGAACCCCGAAAAGATTTGCATAGGTACTACTCAGAACGAAACTGCAGTTTATGGTCGAGCCGGCACCGCAGAACGGTGAGTCCACAACGGCCGTCAGTCCGTCTCGGAAATGCAGTGTCACCAAGTAGACGCTTACTAGTAGACCTGCAGTTGCTAGTAGCCGTAGGCCGATCAGCAGACGGCGAGAATATGAGTATTCTTCTCCGGTCATGCCCTTAGTCCCTGGATCTTGGCCGGGTGATTGGGTTGGGGAATTTTCCCCTTTCTTTCCTGCCATGTGCGATGGTCTAACACACCTACCCAAGATCTGCTAACCCGCGAGTTCGTTTCTAGTTGTTGCTTTCAGATGACGGTTGCGCCGCGAGCGATTCCTCAATGACCTCTGCGAATGTCGCGTATGATTGAGCTCCGGACAAAAACCGGCCATTGATAAAAAAAGCGGGGGTGCCGGTAACGCCGGCACGGGCTCCGATGGCTAAGTCCTCGCGTACGCCGTCGGCATAAGAGCCGCCGTCGAGACACTGATTGAACTCGGCCGTGTTCAAATTGAGGTCCGCGCTGTACTGCTTCAAGTCTTTTAAGTCGAGAGCCTTCGTTTTGGAAAATAGTATGTCGTGGTATTCCCAATAACGTTTTTGTTCTCCTGCGCAGCGTGCCGCACGGGCCGCTGCGAAGGCTTGAGCGTGGATATGGGTTAGAGGGAAATCGCGGAAGACCACGCGTATTTTGTCTTGATAGTCTTCCCGGATCCTTTTGAGTACAGACTGTACCCGTGCACAGTAGGGTCATTGGTAATCGGAAAATTCGACTAATGTGACCGGGGCGTCGTCCGGCCCCAATGAGGGGGCGCCTTCTAACGGAACTTGCGCAACGGGCCGCTCCAGCTGGTATTGAATATCCGACTCCCGGCGGAGTTCTTCATAGTAGGATTGTTCGCGAACTTGCTGCATCTGCGTTTGGAGCGACTCCTTCAACTGCACTTTTATTTCTTCCAGCGTCTTTCCAGCAAAACGGGAACTGTTCTGATTGTAGTACTCTGTAACTTGATTGTCGGTCACCCGAATCATCTTCGCTAAGACCTCTTGTTTTAACAGGTCCTGCACCGAGATATTTTGCTCGTTGGCAGCAGTTGCCAATAGGTAATTGTTGATAATCGTTTTGACCGCGTCTTTTTGGATATTGTAGATTTGGTTCTCAATACGGAACATGGGCCCTTGAGTTTGAGGAAGGATATCGGACTGACGAATCTCGTGATCGTTTACAGTAGCGAGCACGGTGTCCTCCGGCTCCATTGCTGGGAGTGGCGCGGGAAGCAAGAGGGCCTGAGTCAGCGTCAGCGAAAACACCAGAATAGAAGCTAGCAGAGAAGTGTTCATGACTTGGCCGCGTGTTTTAAATAGGTCTTTCCGGTGTTAGCCGGTGAACGTCAATAATAAGAAGAATGTAAGCGCGGGGCCGAGTAGCCAGATCAGAAATACAATCCAGGATGGGCCTTGGCCGGTGATGTTCTTTTCCATGCGTATGCCTCCAAGAGAATCGCTGTGCGGGCCTTCCGCCCGAACGCTATATACCATAAGGAAAATTTTGACTCCGCTCAATCCGGCTGCATTTGGTCATCTGTTTATCGTTCATATCACTCGGTTCCCGGACGGGATTCCTCGAAGAGCGATTGTCGGGTAATCCGCAGACGTACAAAACACCAGGCCAAAACGGCTAATCCAAGCGCAACCCAGGTAAGGTTTCCTAATCGTTGAAGAGACTCGAGGGCTAGGTGTATCTCAGCACCAAACGAAAAAGAAATGGCGAAGATCGTCGGTACGTAAAACAACACGGCGATTAAGGATATACGCGCGTAGGTTGCGGTGGGCATGCCATGTGCACCGACAATGATGTGTGCGGGAAGCCTTAAGCCCGGTAGAAACCGCGTCATAAAGAGTGCTCTGTTTCGATGGTTGTCCAACCAGGACTTAAAGCGTTCGGCCAACCGGTTGTGTCGGGAGCTGTCTAGGAATGGAAAAATCTTGTGGCTGCGCTTCCGCACCCAGCGCCTTCCGACCCAGAATCCAGCGAAATCTCCGGCGAATACACCGACACTCAGGATGAAGAGCATGGTCAGCAGTAGCACCTGATCGGAGTAGTATAAATACCCAGCTGCTACCAGCGCGATTTCTTCAGCCAAAGGGATGACCCATATTCCTGCTAGCAATAGTAAAAGAATTGCAAGATATGGTGAGGCCGCTGCCTCCACAATCCAGTGGTCGATGTTTGCGACGGATGGGAATTCAAACACAGTAGATCGGTGCTTTCTTGAGCTCGCGTCATGCGTTCCAGATGCCAGTGGGTCAGACTCTGTGTATTCAAACCCTACACTGAATTTTTAGCAGATCAAGTACAGTGAGAAAATATAAATCCATGGAAGGATAAATACAGCGACAATTCTTCCCATACCTGGTGGTTCTTGGTAGTGTATATAGGGTGAAGGAGCGCAAGGCTCTTTCTGCCGGAGGCTGTCAAATGGTGTGGTGGGTAGTATGGTTGATGGTTTTGATATCCGGGCCAGCCGCTTTGGCCTTTGATGTTTCGCCCGCCTTTCTCGGAATGTACCGGAAAACGATCGAAACAGACGCCGATATTTTCGATTATTCGGAGCGGCACGGGATTGACCCGCGAATGGCGAGGGCTCTCATTTTGTATGAATCGGGAGGTAATCGAGAATGGGTGTCTGAGTCAGGAGTGACGGGCTATTTTCAACTCCCGTCGGGCCTTGTTTCTATGTTCGGGGACGTAAATCGTGTGGAGGTAGGCATCAAGTATCTGGCCCATTTGCAGCAGCAGTTTGAACGCGAGGACTACCTCTTGGCGGCGTTTAAGGCCGGCCCGGACAGGATAGTGGAGGGTGCGCCTTTGCATTTTGAAGTAGTGCAATATGTCGTAGGAGTCGGGGCTTACAAGGTACTGTTGCAGGAACACGGGGCCGAAGTGCGACGACAGGCGAAAGGGCTGAGATTGCTCCGAGCCGGTCGTCGCGACACGTGGAAATCTGTATCGCGACGGGTACAATTAACAGGCACTGCGTTACGGTTGTACAACCCAGTATTGGCTCAACGAAGTTTGCGGGAAGGAGCATTAGTTGTTTATCCCGGAGAGGTTCCTAGCTACCTAGTCGATCTGGGTAGGGAACGTAAGGAGTACCGCGCGCGGGTTGGTGACCGTGCGAAGCTTTTGGCCGGTGTTTTTGGGATTGATGAGGACTCGTTCTACGCGCGTTACGATATTTTGCGATTGCAGGCCCTGACACCGGGAATGCGCATAATGTTGCCTGACACTCGGTTGAGGGCGGTCAGCCGGCGGAGCAAATCAAAGAAAACCGGGTCGGATCGACGCATTCTCAACACGTTGGCCGGCGCGGACGAAAATAACACGGCTCACCGTCATCGGATCGTGTCTGGCGACACTCTCGGTAAAATAGCGCGCCGGTATGGAACGACTGTCAGAACCCTACGTAGAGTCAATGGGTTAGGTGGGACGCGTATTCAGATTGGCAACTTCTTGCGAATACCAGTGACGGGTAAAGAGACGGTAATCGCGTACCGCGTGAGATCAGGGGATACACTGAGTGAGATTGCTATGAGCCACGGCGTTACCGTCAAAGCCCTAGTGCGGGCCAATCATTTGCGCACCCACAGGATCCGCATCGGAACAATTCTGCAAATACCCATCTGGTAGTTTCGAGGACGAAGATTGTTCATTGTCCCGCCGCAGAGAAAAAGGAGAGACTTCGCGTCCCTCGACCACGGCCGCGCCGGGGGTTCCCCCAAAGTGCACACCTGCTTAGGTATGGTTAGGACGGGCTCTTTGGGTAGGGCACATCCTAATGGAACGCTATTCACGCCTGGCCGGATAATTTGCTTCTATTGCTTTGACGGTCCGATAGGCGAAATCCGTGTACGGTAGCGAGATACCGAGGCGCCTTCCCTCATTTAGCACATGGCCGACGGTTTCTTCGATTTCAGTTGGTTTTCCCGCCAAGACATCCTGTAACATCGAAGGGATAATTTGCCCACGCCCGCTCCTGCCCGCTTTTTTCCCAACTTCGACTAAGGATTCCACTGCGTCGGTGAATGTACCGTCCGTGAGAAGCTTTAGGTCGAAAAGACTCCATGCTTCATGCGCAGACAATGTTATTTTTAGGGCTCTGGCGACTCGCGCGACCTCCCGCAGCATATGTATGGATAATGTGGCTAGATCGGGATTTGACCATACTAAGTGCACGGGTAATCGCGTCATCGCCGCTAGTGTCGCGAACGGGTTCTGAATCATTTGCTTTGTCCACTCTATCGATTCGATGTTTTCAACCGATGCGGACGGGAGACCGGCATCGAGAAACATTCCGCTAATGCGGTCGCTTCGGTCAGAACGTGCGCCGTGCATCTCCCCAAAGAAAGTGACACCATCGAGGGTATACTGCACTTCGCCGTCTCGGACGAACGAAGCGCCGATCATAGTCGCGGAACCCAAAATCTTGTTGCGGCCAAAAACTTTGGCGAGCTGGGTATTTTTGACGACGCCGTTTTGCAACGAGGCAACACAACCTGCGGCGATATGACGGGTTCCCTCTAAGGCTGCCAACATAGCCGTCGTTTTGACGGTAATGAGTAACACGTCCGTGCTTTCTACGTTGCGCGCATCAGTTTGCACGGGCACCGGAACGTGGAAGTCGGACAAACCCGTCACAGTCAGTTCTTTCTGTTTAATAGCGGTCGCGTGGCCGGGTCGAGCAACGATGATTACCTCGGCTCCGTTACGGGCCAGGTGGCCGGCCACGACCGAGCCGACTCCACCAGCGCCGAAAATTATGATCCGCATAGCTGAACCCCTAATGTCAGTGAAACCCATCCGAATATGCCTGGTCCGTTTTTGATTTGTCAAGCAAAGGAATACTTCCGGCCACGTAGAGGACGACCCTACTCAGATGTGCCAGAATCCAGTACAAGGTAATCATGGGCAATATGCGGACAACTCAATCGCGAAAGGGCATTTTCCTTGTCATAGGGATGTTGACTATTGGCATAATCGCCGTGGCGATTACATACACCTACAATTTCCGAAACCCGCCTACAGAAGTGCCCGGGACAGCATTGCAGGGCAAAGGCGTAGACGCAGCAAGGCGTGGAATCGCAATGTCGCGCGAGGGGAGGCGGCTACTTGCTCCGGAGGAGCGTCTGGAAATGGATCAATTATATAGCCAGGCGCTCAAAGCTCTGAGTCCGTCGGAGATGCAAGTTTTTGCGGAGTTGAGGGGCCTTGGAGAAAATCTAACGGATCGGAACATAGAAGAAATGGGTGGATTGATACAGAAGGCTATCGCGTCTTTGCCAGCGGAGGAAAATGGGCGTCTGTTAGCGTTGGTTGGGAAAACAGTAAAATTACACTTGGATGCCAAAGGCAGGCCACATCCTCAAGCGAACTCTGAGAAATGATGGACGAACGTTGCCGACTGGAGTTACCTATAGGACGCCGATGCGCGCGCACGTGCCTCGCGGTTCTATTGTTCCTTACTGGGAACGTGCAGCTTCTGTTTGCGGCAGGCGCCGATGCTGCGACGCTGTCGGATATCGGGGGATTCCAGGTAAAAGTCGGAGCCGTAAGCCAAGACGCGCGCGACCTTGGATTTACTGAAACCAGGTTGCTAAACCTAGTACATGGTCATCTCCGGAGAAATGCCTTGCCGGTTGGCGACTTCGCTGTTGTGTTGAACATTTCCTTACGGGTAGTGGCCCACCCCGCGCGCTTGCTAGCTTATAGTTTAGAATTGCAGGTGTTGCAGGTCGTGCATTTGAAGCGGACCGAGCAGATTTTTCTGTCCGCACCCACGTGGATGGAGGGAACCCTTACCCTTGTTCCGCGCGAAGGATTGGCCCGGAGTGTAGAGAGTGCGTTGTCAGATCTTGTGGATGCATTGGGAAGAGATTATCGGTTGGTCAATTCATGAATTCCGGCATCAACGTCAAAGACGGAAGTGTCTTACTAAGGATCTCCGCTGGCCCTTACTATATGGGCAGCGAGGAGGGAACGCCTCCTGAGAGACCGCGGCACGAGGCAGAGTTAGACGCATTTTGCATCAGCCAAAACCCTATTACAAACGCACAATATTATGCGTTTGTTTCGGCGACAGGTCACCGCATCCCCCATTTAGACGATCCCCGAGTAGAACGCGAGAATTGGGACCCTAGTTCTGGAAAGCCTCCTGCCGGCCGCGAAAGGCATCCCGTGGTCCTAGTAAGCTGGTACGACGCTGTCGAGTACTGCCGGTGGGCAGGAGGCCGGTTGCCTAGCGAGTGCGAGTGGGAGAAGGCCGCACGGGGTGGCCTAGATGACGAGCCGTATCCCTGGGGAAGGCGTATAGATCGCACGCTCGCGAATTACGACAATCTCGATGGGACGACACCGGTTGGAAATTTCCCCTCGAACGGATTTGGCCTCAATGATGTGGCCGGGAATGTTTGGGAATGGGTGTCAGATTGGTATGCTACCGGTTACTACGGTAAGTCCCCTAAGAGAAGTCCGACTGGGCCGAAGGTCGGCGAGACTAAGGTCCTCCGGGGCGGAGCTTGGCTTTTATTCCCGGAATTTTGCCGAACGTCATATAGGTTCAGAAATAACCCGAAGTTTCGATTCAATCTTATAGGCTTTCGCTTGGCTACAGAGGCTTGAGTATTCCTTGCTGACACAATTGAGCGAGCGCGCGTCTGACCCTTGGAAGGTCGTCTGCTCCGTAATGGTTTTCGCGGAGGAACGCATCAAGAGAGTCTATCACGTCACCGTGCTCTTGTACGCACGTTGCGAGTGCCGCTACGTCGACGCCCTCAATGAATCGCAGTCCTTTTGTATGCCGGGGGCTAGTTACGACCGCTCTGAGCTCGACATAGGATCCTTCTATGACGGGTCTTGACTGCACCATTGCTCCGTCCGCGAGTACTAATCGGGAAACCGGACGGGCATCGAAGGGAGAAAAACCAGTTGCGGGACCCGGACTATCCTTAAGTATGGGGGACTGTTCTAAGTGTGTCTTGCGGGAACGCCAGAACGGGCGCTCGGGCCACCGATTTTCGTCATCGTAGTACCGGCTGGACTGGTCGTAGTGTTGTTTGTAAATGTCCTGTTGGGTAGTGGCATAGAGATTTTTTGCATGGCTAATGAGATTCGGCCGATGCAGCATGGTGTTAATGATGGCCGCTCCTGTTAGGGAGGACGCCATGGCTTTTCGGACACCTTCTGATGAGAGGGGGTCGATAGATAGGCCGGCGTCTCCAACGGAAAGTGTTCGGTCGGTAATAAATGTTTCAGAAGTATAGAGGGACGCGTCAAAGATACGTACCGGACCGGCCAGGGATGCTTCATTTAGAAAACTGGGAATATATTTGGCCTTCGACAACTCTTGTTTGTACATTCGTTGTCTGCCTATTTCCCGCAGGACCGTCCCCGCACTCCAGTCGGTCAGTACCGTGCAATTTCGAAGTCCGGTGTGTAAGGGGACAGACCATACCATACCGTCTTGGTAGGTCTCGAGCAGGGTATTCGCGAAATCTATTCCTTTTGGTCCGGCCGCACCTCGCCAGTAGGCTGAAACCGCTAAGGTGCGAAAGAAAGGGTCCTTCTGGCGTCGATGCTGCTGAGCGAGAAGACCAGAGTGACCGGTAGCGTCAACGAAGAATTTGGCCCTTACGCGTTCGTTCCGATCGTAGGTTACCTCCACTAGGGACTTTTCAGAATACGTGGCATTTCTTACCGAGCGTCCTTCAATAACGCGAACGCCGGTAGCTCTGGCGTGGTCCAGTAGCATGAGATCGAAGTCCGCCCTGACAGCCTGGAAGCCGAAACGCTGTTGCGCGAGTCCGAAGTATGAGGTTCGTGGTTCTGACGATCCCCAGCACACGGTGTGTCCCGCCGTACGTAGGAACCCAGCCTTCTCAACTGTTTCTCTTACCCCGACAGTGGTTAGCAGCGGTAGGATACTAGGTGTTAAGGACTCACCTATTTGTTCCCGTGGGAACCGGTATTTTTCTATGAGCGTTACGTCGTATCCGTAACTCGCGAGTGTTGCGGCTATTGTGGAGCCTGCCGGACCTCCGCCAGCTACCACGACGTCTGTCAATGTTATTTTTGTCATAAAAACATCGAGAAAGGCCCCCTCCGTATTCCGTAGTGTCCCATTCCGTTCGACCTTAGGCTTTCGCTATTCTACCGGCAACCCGTTTCGGCTAGAGTGAATGTTGTTTTCCCGTTTGGAGTCTGCCCGAGCCACGAAGGAGCGCTAGCGGGAGGAATGTGTGGGCAACGTTCTATGAAACTAAAAACGACCGTCCGTCGCTTTTATAGGCTTACACCGTTTGTACGGCCGTATTTCCTAACCATCGCGCTCGTTTTTGTGCTTTCTACGTTTGGAACCTTGCTGGGCTTGGTCTGGCCGCTCTTCATGAAAATATTGATTGACGATGTTTTGGTAGGTCGAGACCACTCCTTATTGCTGCGATTGTGTGGGGTCATAGCCGGACTCACGGCAATTGGTTATGTCGTTGGTGGGATCAATCGGTACTTGTACACCCGGGTGACCGCGAATGTTCTCTTTTCCCTCAGGCAGCATCTTTTTTCCCATCTGCAAGGGTTGTCCCTGAGGTTTCATAGTAAGAATCGCGTAGGGGATTTACTTTCAAGACTCAACACGGACATCGCAGAGATACAGGGCATTTTGACAGATGCATTGTTCACGTTCGTGACCAATGTATTCCTTCTGTTGGCGACGAATGCATTTCTAATTTGGTTGAATCCGAAACTATTCCTGGTCGGTCTGATCGTCGTGCCCGCTCAGATTTATGCAATACGCAAAGTCCGACCGTATATTGTGACGGAAACGCGCAAAGTGAGAGAACTAAATGCAACGATTTCGTCATTTTTAGTTGAATCATTAACGGCCATTAAATTCATTAAGCAATTTACTTCGGAGCGCCTGCAGCTCCAAAGGCTACGAAGGCTGGGAGAGCAGTTTGTAACGTTGGTCACCCGTTATGAGATGTTGGGATATATTGCTAACACTAGCGCTGCCGCAACCGCCTTTGTTGGCAGTATCTTGGTCATGTTGTATGGAGGCTACTTGGTCATCGAGGGACAAATGAGTATCGGGGCACTCGTTGCGTTTTCTGCATATCAGTCGCGCGCGTTTGGTCCGGTTCAAGTGTTGATGGATTTATACTTGCGCATTGAAAGGGCTGCGGTATCGGTCGACCGGGTGTTTGAATTCTTGGACGTTGGTCAAGAATTTCTAGAGAAATCTGGCGGGAGGCAGGAAAGCGTTCCTTTGATAGGAGAAATTGAGTTCCGCGGCGTCTCGTCTCATTACGAGATAGACCGTCCGGTTTTGCAGGACGTAAATTTCATCGTTCCGCCAGGGCGGCAGCTGACGATTTTAGGGGTGAGCGGTGCGGGTAAATCCACCCTTGCAGAATTGTTGATCCGGCTGCACGAGCCGCATACGGGCTCTATCATCATCGACGGACGTGACATTAGAGATTTTGACCTGGAATGGCTCCGGCGCCAGGTTCTCGTTTTGGGACCGGAACCATTCCTATTCCACGCTTCAATAGAAGACAATATTCTCTACGGAAAACCGGAGGCTACACGCGCAGAATGTGTTGGCGCCTCTAAGACGGTGGGTTTGCATGAGATGGTCTTGCTGTTGCCTGAACAATACGAGTCAACGGTTGGCGAAAGGGGTATGCAATTGTCTGTGGGACAACGACAGCGTGTCGCTTTGGCGCGAGCTGTTCTCCGCCGGCCCCGCGTACTTGTGCTCGATGAGGCAATGTCTGGACTCGAACCGGCGGGCGAGGCCGAGTTGCGGGCGTCGCTGTCGGCGTCAATACCAGGCGCGACGACCATCGTAATCACCCATCGCGTCGATTCTATTGAGGATAGCGAGGAGGTCTTACTGATAAGTGGGGGCCAAGTGGTATGGCAGGGGACGTGCGGAGACCTTCGGGCCAGACCTAAATTGCTGCGAGAGGTGATTGCTTAACCTGGGTAATCGGTTTCAGAGTAGTTGCACGTCCAGAAACCGACCTGGGATGTGTGAGATTCGCTACAACGGAAAGAGGCGGAGTCGTCGGTATCAAACGGTAGTCGTGTTGGGAACGGCTTTCTGAAGTCGGGCCTTCTTAGCTACTTACTTCTTCGATGGATAGGGCGGAAAGGTTTCTGGTGGGCTACTGGTTTGCCGCAAGTACTCCACGGCCGACGCGGGTGTGAGGCCCGGGTCCGCGAGGGCTCTCTGCGCAAGCGTACCCGTTATATGGCCTGTGGCGAAACTGTGCCCAATATAGTTTTGGGTCTGTGCCGCACCAGGAAGAGGCCGAGGATCTTTGTGCGCCCGAAACGCTACCGAGCTTTCTGTGGCCATAAAATGTTCGTTCCAGCCGCACTCAGGGGCCGCGGCAACGGAGACGACTCCAGGCAAGCAGGCTGGCAAAAAGTCTGCTCGTTCGGGCGGTGAACCAGCAACAATAATTATCCCCCTTCGTTCTGCCTCCAGAACAATTTTCGCCAAGGATTTTTTGTGGGCCGGGTTCGTGAGTCCTAGGCTCAGGTTCACGATCTTCATTTCTTGGCGCACACTCCAGTCAAGTGCCGCTTCGAGCACCGGGTACGAGGTTGCCAAGTGATCGTGAAAGACTTTCACCGCGTACAAGGCGGCTTCGGGCGCCTTGGCGCGAATGATTCCGGCGAGGGCAGTCCCGTGGCCATGTTTATCTGCGTACTCTAGATTCGTTTGCACCTGTTGTTCATCGTCTAAAAAGAAATGAATCCCGCCGGCGATCTGTTGTACGTGAGAGTGATGCGCATTCACGCCGCTGTCGATTAGCGCCACCTTTACAGGCCCCCTTCTTTTTGCCGTGTGGTCATCGCCCGCCCGTGGGCTCCCGGTCGTCATTTCGCGAGGTTATAGCAAATGCAGCGGGTTATGCGAAGGCGATGCGTTAGTCAGGCATCGTCACCATGTTGAGGAATTTTTTGGATTGGGACGGGAAGAGCTATGGTATTTACCACTTACGTGACGTACGTTGACCACGCCCGTGTGCAATAGGGGGGGACAGGTGTGCGAATACTTCTGACAGATTTCTCTAGAAATACGATCGCGGCGCTCACGCTGGTTCTGGTGTGCATCGTCGCCCTGGCCGGTTCAGTTGATGCGGAAGAGCAATCATTGACAGCCAGAGAGATTTTGGATGTCCGTTGTTCCGGTTGTCATGCGCCAGAAGAAGAAGGGGGAAAACTCGATGCGATAGAGGCGCAACGAAAATCGCCGGAGGGCTGGAGTATGACCCTGAGTCGTATGGTACGTACGCATGGCGCTACGTTACAGGCCGGAGAGGCGCGGGCACTCGTCAAGTTTCTGAGCGACGAGTATGGCCTTGCGCCGGCCGAAGTTGGCCCCTTTCGCTTTATTTTGGAGCAGCGTAACACGCGGACTACTCAGGATGTTCCAGAACCGCTGCAGCATGGATGCATACAATGTCACTCGTATGCTCGTATAGCTCTACAACGCCGGACCGCAGATTCCTGGAAACGACTCCCCGACGCGAAAGTGGCACTTATGGCCAATGTCGGAAGTGAGACGGCTTCCGCTGGCATGTTGAAAGACTATTGGTTTGACAACGCAAAAAAAGCTGCTGTGCCCCACCTCATAAAGACTCAGCCGTTTCAGACCGAGGCCTGGACGAAATGGCAGGCAGCAGAAAAGCGCAGTTATCATGGCGAGTGGCTGGTTATCGGTCACGACCCAGGAAAGGGTGGCAATTATACTGGGCGTTTGGCCCTGGCTGAACACGAGCCGGATCAATACCGAGGCGAATTTTCCTACACGTTTTCTGATGGTTCCCAAATGAGCGGTAACACGGAAGGCACGGTGTACGCTGGATATCAATGGCGAGGTGTTGCCACAGCCAAGGAAGAGGGCGGCCAGGCCCGTCAGATGACGCAGCGGGAGATATTTTTCGCAACAGAAGACGGGAATACCGTGTCGGGCAGGCGTCTTCTCACCAATTTGGGTGACTTAGGGATGGATGAGACGTGGCATCGCGTGACGGTAGGTGCACGATTGCTCGCGGTAAACCCGGCGGGTATACGGACGGGCAGCCCACAAACGGTGAGACTTTTCGGGGTGGGATTCTCGGGTGACCTATTGTCATCGGCCAAGGTCTCTTTTGGGGAAGGTGTTGGTGTGTTGTCGCTGACGCTCGACGGGCCCAACCAGGTTTCAGCCGAAATATATGCGAAAGCGGGTGTACGCGAGGGTGTTCGCACTGTGAAGCTCGACGGGGTTGCCGGCGAAGGAAAAATTAGCGTTTATAATCAAGTGGATTACATTCGGGTCCTCCCAGAACGTGGATTTGCCCGGCCCGGAGGCATACGAACGCCCAAGATTTTTCAGCAGTATGAGGCGGTTGCTTATGCTAACGGGCCCGATAGTCAGAAGGGGACGGACGATGATGTTCGCGTAGGACGAGTGGACCCCGTTGATTGGAAACTCGAGGAGTATGTGAAACGGCCCAACGACGACGACATTCAATTTGTTGGTGCCATCGACGAGTCCGGGTTATTCCATCCTAACGAGGACGGGCCCAATGAACGCCGACACATGCTAGAAGGCAACGTGGGAGATGTTTGGGTTGAGGCCTGGTATCATCCCGAAGGGGTAAAAAGGCCCATGGGTGCACGGGCGCACTTGCTGGTCATGCCCGCGAAATTCGTATTTCCGCCAATCGAGTAAGAATGCGGCACTTGGTGGTAGTATTTTAGGGTGCACTATGAATGATGGGTTACATTTTCGGGCGGAGAACGCACACACGATACAGCAAGGCAGCGACGAGACCGACACTATTCTAGTCGCCGCCAAGAGTATGTCCATGTTTGTCATGGACGCGATGGCTGAGGCCCTAGTGGCTCACCTTCGGCGAAACCCGCACACCTCCCAGAAGGAAATCTTGAATGTACTTGGTGAACGATTTGCGCCCGCCGAATTGATCGAAACCATACAAGAGTTTGTGAACCTAGAGATCCTTTCCCCGGCAGAGCGGCCGGCTGAGGTGTCTCCTATGCCGATACTCGACGTTGAGAGGTTCCCCGTAAGTTCTCTCGTTGTGAACGTGGCGAACAAATGCAATTTGCACTGCACCTATTGTTACGAGCCGGACTCCGCAAAGTATGGTAGTGAGCCAGTGCAAATGACCTGGGACACTGCACGCGAAAGTGTAGATTTCCTATTCAAAAAATCCGGTGCTAGCCCGGAGGTCAATCTTATTTTCTTTGGTGGTGAGGCCTTACTGAATTTCAAGCTTATGCGTCGCGTCGTGGCGTACGCAGAAGAAAAGGCTCAGCGCGAAGGTAAAAAAATAGATTTTTCTTTGACAACGAACGGTACGCTGCTCACAGACGAGATAATCAGCTTCTTTCAAGAGCATCGGTTCGGCGTAACTATTAGCATAGATGGGCCGAAAGAACTTCATGATAAGCGGCGAGTGTTTCTCTCCAAGAGTGGAGAGCAGCGAGGCTCGTACGAAATGTTGCTGTCGCGAATAGGACCGCTACTTAGACGCTATGACGCGAGGCCGGTGGTGGCTAGGGTTACAGTGACGAAGGGTGCGATAGACATCGTGCGGACGTACGCGCATTTGACAGAACTAGGGTTTTTTGAGGTAGGGTTTTCTCCAGTAACGGCTAAGGCGGATACGGACTATGGTCTTGAATCTGCAGATCTGCGGGAGTTGCTTAACCAATTTCGGGAATTAGGTAGTATTTATGTGGAGCGCGCGCGTTCTAACAAGTACACGGGGTTTTCAAATTTGAGCACTTTGTTGACAGACGTTCATTTGGGGACCAATAAGTACTTTCCCTGTGGGGCAGGCCTAGGGTTGTTAGATGTCGACGGGAACGGCGACGTGTATTTATGCCATCGGTTTCCCGGCACAGAGGAGCACAAGTACGGGAGTGTTAAGGAGGGGCTAGACTACGATCGTCTGAATGATTTCGTAAATGGAGCCCATCTCGGCAATAAGCCGGTTTGTCAAACTTGTTGGATCCGGGGGCTGTGCGGGGGCGGCTGCTACCATGAGGCCATGACCGAATTCGGCGACGCCGCATTACCGAATCTTCACTACTGTGACTTCCTGCGGGAGTGGACGGAATTTGGTATAAAAGCTTACCTTGAACTACAAAAAGAAAACCCTGGGTTTATTGAACAATATGTGGTACGAGGTAGGAGTGACGCGCCGAAAGAACTGACCTAGCATGGACTAAGGAGTCCAGTATGAAACATCTTAAAGCTGCGAACAAAAAGGCCGTAGCGGTGGAAGCCGCTGTAACACAGAAAGATGGCAAGGCCGATATCCCGGAAGAGGTAGTCGGCCTCGCGCAGCCTATTGGGTGTACGACGATATTCAACCCGGGTTGGGAAGCAAATCCGTGGGGTGGAGCGAGCAGTATGTGCGCGCCGATGGAAGCGGACCTGCTCAGTTGTGCCAACCTTTGTTGGTGGCCCGCACAAGTGCCGGACAGCCTTCAGAATGCCCCTGAGTGGGCGAAGGGTTGTTCGGGTATGAACCAGGAGGATTGGCGCAATCTTGACGTAGTCTTCCCCAAGGTCGACAAATAAGGCTAGCCTGTATTCCGAACCAGAACTGAAGGAGGGGACAGTGCAAAGACGATGTGGCGGCTTCGGCTGGGTCGTTTTCATAGCATATGTGGTTGTATTGGCGCCCGGCGCGGCCTCGGCAAAGTGGTACTTGTTGGCAAGCACCCACCCAAATAACATCGTTGTTGTCGATACGGAAACAGACACAGTGGTGAAGGACATAGCGTTGGACGGCCGCGGGCCTACTTTGTACATAGCGCCAAACCCCGCACAACCGCAGTTCGCATACGTGGTTAATAATCTCGCCAGAAGCGTTGCCATGGTTGACTTGGACGAAGGGAAACAAGTCAAAAGTTTCGATCTGTCAAGTGACAATGAGCTTGTACGGACGATGGCGATCGACGTTAATATGCAAGGCACGCGGCTTTTTATTCACGAGATGCCAGTGGAACAACACCTGGGTAGGTACACAGCGAAACAGAATAGAATTCGGGTGATCGATCTCACTTCGAATGAGACGCTAACGACATTTCCTGCGCCTCGGCAAGTCATGGGGTTGGCCTCGTCGAAAGATGGGCGGCGATTGTACTTGTTTAGCGTCGGTCAGGATATCTTCGTGCACAGCACGGATGACGGGCGCTTATTGGATGTCGTTCCGTTGGCGAACCGCAACATCACGGGAATCGCACGTACCGACGGCATACCCATGGGCGGGACGTATCAAGAAAGCGGACATCTTGTCTCTTTTGGGACGTTTACAACAGATTCAATTACCAAACAGGTAACCCTGGGCATCGGGTCGTTGGACCTCACGCAGGAGGACCCCGAATTGAAAGTAGTCGAGCTCCAGCCCTTCGTAGAAGGAGAATATGTCATAACTGGCGCGCTCTCGAAGCACACAAACAAGGTGTATTTCGCCTATAACCACTTGTGGAAAGTTGATCCGATCACGAGGCATATCGAGAAAAAAGTCCCGCTCTCAAATACTTATTTTGCCCCCCTCGTCCATCCGGAAGGCAAGAAGGTTTATTGTGGGAGCAACTGGAGCGATGTAGCCGTTTTCGACGCGGATACCCTTGAAGAGTTGAAGAAGATTCCTCTTGGCCATTCTCAGACGGGTGGGGTTAGCGTTTTGCGCTTTGTCAATCGTTGAAGCGAAGGCTCGACACCAAAACGGACGATACCGTATGCCTGAAATTAGTCCGAACCGTCGGCGAGTTTTGAAAGGGCTGGCGGCGGCATTGGTTCTCGGAAAGGCCCCCGGTGTTGTGTCGGCCGAAGAAATCGAAGAGGCGAACGACTTCGGATCGGTCGTCAGGCGGCGTCGAATGATTCGCCGTTACGAGGCAAGGGACATCCCTCGGAAAACGGTTCTCAAACTGTTGGGCTATGCGTCTCGGGCACCGAGTGCCGGAAACCTTCAGCCCTGGGAGTTTGTAGTTGTGCGTGACCCGGAAGTCCAATCAGGGTTAGCTAAGGCTGCGGGGAATCAGACGTCAGTGGTGACGGCCCCGGTTATTGTTGTCACTTGCGCAAACATTTTGCGGATGGGGGAAGAACATGGCACGCGCGGGGCCTTCTTTAGTCTTGTCGACACAGCGTTTGCCTCATTATTGATCCTGCTGGGCGCGACGGAGCAAGGCCTTGGCGCGTGTTTCGTCGGTTCTTATGATCCCATTGGTGTGGCTGAGATCTTAAATCTCCCGGATCACGTTCGTCCTGTCGGTCTCATAACGCTCGGGTATCCTGCCGAGTTACCCCGGCGCCCGCCAAAGAGTAAATTACGCCTCGAACAGTTGGTACACGAGGACACCTGGTGAATAGACTAAGAAGGATCTTTCCGCGGCTGCTAAGTGGGAGAGAAATCGGTCCAGATTCCTACCGTGAGATCCGAGAACAGTTCATGAAAGCCAGATTAGAAACCCCCCATCTAAAATACGACCGGCTTCTTAAAGGAGGGAGCGTACTCGACCCAGGCTGGCCAGAGTACGCCCATCCCCCGTACGGCTGATGTTGCCGTGCGTAATGGGAGGATAGCGGCCGTTGGCGGGAATGTTCCAGCCGAGCGGGCCGCCAAAGTGTACGATGTGTCTGGACGAATAGTCTGCCCGGGTCTCATAGATGTGGACGCGCACGCCTACATAAACTCTTACGATATGGGCTCTGAAACCAATGCCCGGTGTTCGGCAAGCGGGGTCACGACTGTTGTCGACGCGGGCAGCGCTGGGTCTGCTAAGTTCGAGGGCCTGCGCCAGCACGTCGCCAACAAATGCGAGGTCCGGTTACGTTGTTTTGTGTACTTGTCTGCGATGGGACTCATCCATTTACGAGTGGGA
The DNA here is from genome assembly GCA_964460065.1 of uncultured Enterobacteriaceae bacterium. GTDB lineage: Bacteria > Desulfobacterota > Binatia > Bin18 > Bin18 > Bin18. The sequence continues at coordinate 8,227 of CAYWPF010000074.1, read as the reverse complement.
GAATTAATGCAGCTTGCGTACGCGGATCCTGAAGGTTGCGCGAGGACGATAACAGAGAATCGGGACCTGGCCATCGGAGTGAAGGTGCGGCTCAGTAATAATGTAGTCCCTAACGCTGCGGGCGTGAATCCCTTACGGTTGGCCCGGGAGGCGGCGGATGCGGCGGGGGTATCACTTATGGGGCATGTCACGGATTCGTTTCTTCCTGTTCCGGATATACTAGCGTTTCTCAAACCAGGTGACATAGTTACCCACTGCTTCCATGGTTTTACCCATGGCATAATCGGTCAGGACAAAAAAGCGATACTGAGGGAGGTTTGGGCGGCGCAGGCCGAGGGAGTCATCTTCGACTGCGCGCACGGTCGGATGCACTTCCCGTCTCCGTTTGTGAAGCGCGCTCTAGACGCCGGGTTTTTACCGGACACGATCGCGACAGACCTTACGATAGGTAGCGCGACCAAAGGCCCTGTATTTGACTTGCCCACAACAATGTCGAAGCCGTTGAATCTTGGAATGTCTCTCGACGGCGTAGTTCGGCGAGTCACCACTAATCCGGCCCGGGTCATCGGAGAGGCCGGGCAGCTCGGCACGCTTAGGCCTGGTTCGGTTGGTGACGTTGCGGTATTAGGCCTCGAGGAAGGCGAGTTTGACTTCCTCGATACGGAGGGCAACCACTTGACTGGTACGAAGCGTATTCACGCCGTTCTGACCGTGAAGGATGGTCGTGCTTGGTATGAGGCAGTGGGGTTGCGTTAGACGGGAACGTCGTGCGCATGGTCCAAATTAGGTGGCTTGTGTCGTGGTGCTTTATCTGGAAAGTAATGGTCGAACCCTTTATCCAGAGTCCGCAGATACGATCGTTAGAATGGCCGGTCTGTATGTACTCAGTAGACCGGTGCGAGGCCGAAGTTAGGAGGAGTGTTAATGGCTGGCAAACATTTTGAAGAATTGAACGTTGGTGATGTTTTTCAGCATCAACCAGGACGTACGATCACGGAAACAGATAATTTGCTGTTCTCTGCTATGACTCATAACCCTCAGCCGCTACACCTTGATGAGGAGTTTTCGAAAAAGGCAGAGTTTGGGCAGCGGCTGGTGAATAGCATTTTTACGCTGGGTCTCGCAGTGGGCTTATCCGTTGGGGATACAACACTCGGAACGACTGTTGGAAATCTCGGCTTCGAGAACGTTGTTTTTCCAAAACCTGTTTTCATTGGTGATACGCTCTACGCAGAAACTGAAGTGGTCGCGAAGCGAGAATCTCGATCGCGGCCCCAATGGGGGATTGTCACCTTTGAGCACCGAGCCAAAAACCACCACGGAGATGTGGTGATGAGCTGCAAACGTGGTGGAATGATGAGGAAAAAAGAAGCGAAAGTCTCCTGACCAATTGAGAAACTAGACGAACGGAGCTTTACATGAAGCGTCTCAGACGTGCTGTGCATTTCGTTCCCGGTGGCAACGAGAAAATGCTGAACAAGTCCCTCGCATTGAATGCGGATTCCCTCGTCCTTGACCTCGAGGATGCGGTTACGCCGGAGAATAAGGACTCGGCTCGTCAAACCGTAACAGAGTGGCTGAAAGATGTCCCTTTTGGGGCAAAGGAACGCATGGTGCGAATTAATCCGCTCGATACTCCCTGGGGAATAAAAGATCTCGAAATGACGATGCGGGGGAAACCGGATTCGTACCTCATCCCGAAAGTGAATGCGCGTGATAATTTGTTAAAGATAGATTCCGTCATTAGTGGGATGGAAAGGGAATTAGGTTTTCGTGAGCGAGAGGTCCAACTGATTGTCCTTGCGACGGAAACCCCACAGGGATTGTTAAATATACGCGAATTCGGGTCCTGTCCCCGAGTAGATGCTTTGTCTTGGGGCGCGGAAGATCTGTCCGCCGCCATCGGTGCGAGGAGAAACCGGTCCGATGATGGTAAATTTCTGGAGGTGTTTCGTTACGCACGCATCATGACGCTGTTAAGTGCGACGGCGGCCGGCGTTCAGCCGATCGACACGGTCTTCGTGGATATCAAAGATGATATTGGACTGAGAGAAGAATGCGTGGAAGGCGCCTGGATGGGATTCACGGGAAAAATAACTATTCATCCGAACCAGATAGAACCAGTCAACGAGGTGTTTACGCCTTCTTCCGAAGAAGTCTTAGAGTGTCAGGAACTACTGTCGGCCTTTGAGGAAAATCAGAAGGCAGGAAAAATGGCGTTTAGTTTCCGAGGGCAGATGGTGGATGTTCCGCATCTTATGAGGGCTCGCATTATCTTAGAGAGAGCGAAACAGGCCGCGGTTCTTCAAGGTCGGTCATGATCGGCATCACTGGCTGCGGATATCACGTTCCCTTTTGTCGTCTGGCGAGGCGTGAAATCGGCCGAGCATGGCACCGTCGCACGGGGAATGGCGAGCGCGCGGCAGTCAATTTTGATGAAGATGCGCTAACCTTGGGATACGAAGCCGCCCGAAATTCTAGAGAGCATCTGGGTACTCGGGAGATAGATGGGGTATTTTTTGCCTCTACATCGGCACCGTTTTGGCAACGGTCGGTGGCGGCGTCTCTCTCTGCCATACTTGACCTGTCTTACAACAGTGAGACGGTGGATTTCGCTGGAACGCTCCGGGCGTCGACAGCCGCGTTTCGAGCGGCAACCGATGCGATAGCGTCTAACCGACTATCCAGTGTGTTGGTGGTTGGAAGTGATGTCCGCGAAGGCTGCCCCGGTGGAGTAGACGAAGACAGGTATGGTGATGCCGCCGGTGCAGTAACGGTTGGAAAAGATGGCGTATTGGCGGAGATCCTGGGAACTCGCTCATGTTCGAGTGACTTTTGGGACGAGTGGCGAAGGGACGTTGACTCGTTCGTGCAGACTCAGGACTCAAGATTCACGACAGAGCGCGGCTACCACAAGAATATTGTTCAGGTCGGAAAACGACTACTGGCCGACTGTGAGATTCGGCCGGAACAGATCAGCAAGGCGGTTGTGCCATCACCGGATGGCCGAGCCCACCTCGGTGCGGCTGCGGCACTAGGATTTTCCGAAGGCCAAATCGTTGATCCTAAGTTTGCCGAAATGGGTGCGGTTGGCGCTAGCGCGCCTTTTCTGTTGGCTGCGACGGCGTTAGAGACCGCTGTGCCGGGTGACCTCGTGCTTGTCTTCAGTTACGGTGATGGTGCCGATGGAATACTTCTGCGGGTGACCGAGGAAATCCGCAACCGACCGCTTTTGTCTTCCGTGGCGGAGCATTTGGAAGAGAAAAACCTGTACCCATCCTACTCTATTTATAGAAAGATGCGGTCTTACTATCAGGACAATATAGAAGCAAGCGAGTTGTCCAATGTCTTCTTGGAAAAAGAGGAAAGCCAAAATATACGCTTGCACGGCACGCTGTGCCTTAGCTGCAATACGCGCCAATACCCGATGACGAAAATTTGTGGAACGTGCCGAAACCATGACTCGCTTCAGGAAATTCCTCTGGACAGGAAGGGACGTGTTTTTACCTTCACGAGAGATCACCTCTATGCAGGGCCGGACCCTGCGACGGTGATGGCGGTAATTGACCTTGACAATGGCGGTCGATTGTACTTGCAGATGACGGATGTTGATAGAGAAGATGTCAGCGTAGGAGATCCGGTAATTCTCACGGTGAGACGACGGAAAGAGAGCCAGACGATGCACAACTACTACTGGAAATGCCGTCCTATCCGATAAATTGCCGCGGTAGATCTGAATTAGATTATGGCTTTGAATGCGGCAAGTGTTTCATGACCGTATTTAATTTGACTATGCGGGGACGGGCATACCATTTTTTAAGGTATTAAGTGATGGAACGACGTTGGAAAACATAGTGTTGTATGCGCGGAGTATAGCCCTGCCGGTATGAGAAGGTGCTCAGTTAGAGAGGCCTTGATTAGGGTGAGAACGTGCGCGTATAAAATGAACACACGGCCGCTGGCCGGATGTGGCAGGGGTGCCGCATGACTGCGACTGAAACGAGGTTTGCATTGGAGGCTGGATAGATGGCGACATCGCTAAAGGACCAAGTCGCAATAATTGGTGTTGGCTGCGTTAAATTCGGAGACAATTTTGACCAGGGGTACGAGGAAATGGCCGCCGAGGCCGCGTTTGCGGCCTTCCAGGATGGTGGCATCGCCCCTGATCAGATCGATGCCGCATGGCTTGGAACTTATTCTCCAGCTCAGGGACATGGCAAGGCCGCCGTTTCCTTGGGCGACGCGTTACGTTTGTATGACAAGCCCATTTCCCGCGTTGAGAATTTCTGTGCTACGGGCACGGATGCCTTTCGGCATGCAGTTCTTGCCGTAGGGTCCGGTGTGTACGACACAGCACTGGTTCTGGGTGTGGAAAAGTATAAGGACCGTCCCGGACGGGGGCTAGCCCGGGAGGGAGTCCACCCTTTTTACCACGACGGCTCCACGGCTCCTGGGCGCTTTGCGCTCGCCGCAACCCGATACATGCATGAATACGGACTGAAACGCGAAACATTGGCAAAAGTTGCGGTGAAGAATCACAAAAACGGATCCTTGAACGCCAAAGCACACTTACAAAAGGAAGTGACCATTGAAGCTGTTCTTTCGGCGCCGATTGTAGCCTATCCCTTTGGACTTTATGACTGTTGCCCTACTACAGATGGAGCGGCCGCGGCGATCGTCTGCCGTGCAGATCGTGCGAAGAGCTTCCGGGGGGACCCCATTCTCGTTAAAGGTGTCGGTTTGTCTGTCACCACCGGGCGCCCATTTATGGATCCAGGGTTTGATTACTTGGGCTTTCAGGCGACGCAAGGGGCGGCATCGCAAGCCTATAAAATGGCGGGGATCACCAATCCTGTATCCGAGATAGATGTGGCGGAGGTTCACGATTGTTTCACTTGGACAGAAATATCAAATTACGAGGATTTGGGGTTTGTCCCGAAGGGTGAGGGCGCGAAATTGATTGAAGAGGGTAGGACGAGTTTAGAAGGTGACATCCCTGTGAACCCCAGTGGAGGACTTAAATCCTTCGGCCATCCGATTGGGGCGAGCGGGGTACGTATGATCTATGAAATAGTCACCCAACTTCGTGGCCAAGCCGGGCAACGACAGGTAAGGGATGCTAGGCAGGGATTAGTACACAACGTGGGCGGGCCCGGCGCGGTATCCTGTGTGGCGATTCTCGGACAGGCTTAGATTTTTAATGAATTCCTGGGGTAAGAAAGGGTAAAAAATGAAGGCTAACTCTATCGTAGACACCATTTGCGAGCGAGCGCTTCAAGTGGCGCCCGAAGTGCCATGGTTGGTAGAGCCTTTAACTCGGGGCCGAGGGCAGGCGTTTATACTCCAACATATCCTGAGGAACAGGTTGTTTAGCGCCGTTATCCGGCCGTCCTGGGTAAGTCGTTGTCCTGACCTTTCGGTCGTGCGGAGAACAATAGGTCAGATGCGTGAAGAATTGGTTTTCGATGACGAGATCGAGCGGCCGCACACGACGCTGCTCTGGGAAATGGGTCGTAACGTTGGTCTGACTGATGAAGTTATGAACAAAACGGTGGCTATGCCGCTAGTGGATGTTGCCCTCAATGTTTGGGAAAACATCGCGCGGTCAAAGCACTGGGTTGCGGGTTGGTTGGCAACGTCCGTAGACGAATTTATGCTTACGGCGATGTCCGGCAAGCATAACTATCAACCGGACGCATGGAAGCGGGTATATGGTCTCAGTGATGAGGAAGTGTTTTTCTTTTCATACCACACCAAAGCGGATGATGATCACGCGGGGAGGAAGGTCTGGGAACCGATCGCTAAACACGTGACTACGCAGGCAGAGAAGGAGGAAGTGCTAGGCGGGATGGAATTGGCTCTCACGGCCGCCAAGCTATTCTACCAGGGAATATGTGAACAGGGCGATCAACTGTACGCGAACGGAGCCTGGTAGCGCAGTGCAGAAGGTTGCGAAAGATCGAAATGTCAGCGCGATATGAGAATATTCAGGGATTGGTGAAGATAGCGGGGCCGTTATGGGCCGGCGAACGCGAAATAGTCTCGACGTATTTCGGTGCTGACGACAGGACAAGAGAAACTGATTTAGTATGGTTGAAACGTCAATGCTTCAAGGAAATCTGGGGCTCTGGTATTGGAGACAAAAAACGGGGACTTTTCCAAGGACCGGTTGCGTACTTGCAGGACATTTTCCCCAAAATAGATCGCGGTGCAGATAGGCATTCGGTCTTAGCGGTTATCGACGACCTGCGATCGGAATTTTACCACTACTGTCTGTTTGCCGACATACACGATTTTATCAGCGGAGGGCGGCTTGAGCCCGGGCAGTTGACGGGCTGGTCTTCCGATGACCGCCTGGCCGAGCTCCGGTATCTCTATAAACAGAACCGACCTGAACTGGGACACTTCGCGTCGAGGTTTACTGAAGGCGGCTACTGCAGTTTGTTTATCGCGGGGATGGAACTTAGCGGAACTGGCGATGTGAACGATCGAATAGCGAAGGCGTGCAAACAAGTGTACCGCGACGAAATCGGACATATGCAACAGGGGTTCAGAGGCCTGGCGCGACAAGATCTGGACTCTTCCGAATGGGTGGAAGTGGGAAGTATGGTTGAGGGGATACTCGTGCAACGACTTTACATGCGTAACGAACAATTCAGCTATCCGTTATCCTGTCAACGTATCGAAGAAATAATCGAAGGGCGTATAGATCCGGTAAGGTTTGACTATTCGAACCTCGAGGATTAGACCCGACGCATCTCTCCTATTTCTGTCATGATGACGAACCACGAGATCAGGGAGCCTATGTCCGCTAAGATTTGCGGCGTGTTCGCTGGCCTTTTCTTCTTCTGTGGACCGTTCCTGTTTCTGACGGTTCCCGAAAGAACGTTTTCTGGCGTCCCCCTCTGGTTCCTTTTCGCTGTGGGGTGGTGCCTAATTCTTGCCGCATTCACCCTGTATGTGGTCCACAAACGGTGGGATTTGTGGCGATTTGTCATCGGGAACGACAACGTTTGAGAATGCATGGACAGCGCTTCCGAGATCGGCCTGGGATACGGTGCATTTGGAATTCTTTCCATTTACATGCTTGCCAATTTGTTGATCGGTGTGTTTGCACACAGGGCCGGCACCCGGTGGACGGCAAGGGATTATTTCCTTGGAGGTAAGACGACAGGCGCGTTAGTGTTGTTCTTTGCGATGTTGGCGACAAAGTTTAGCGGAATTACCTTTTTCGGATTACCCGGACAATCATATCGTACGGGTTTGCTGGCAGTTATGCTGGTGCCCTTTCTGATCGCGATCACAGTAGGGTTTTTGGCATATGCCCCTCGGTTATACATTCTATCCCGAAAATACGATTATTTGACGCCGGCTGACTACTATGCCGACCGATTCCAAAGTCGACCATTACGGTTGTTTGTCGCCGTTTTTTTCATCGTTACAGTTATTCCCTATCTAATGATTCAGACGGCAGGAATGGGTCACGCCTTTGTTAGCTTTTCCGGCGGCCAATTTCCCTTCGCAGCTGGAGTGATCTATGTGTCGGCGGTGTTACTTGCGTACGTCTTATTGGGTGGCTGGCGGGGGGTCGTCTGGGCTGAGGTACTTCAGGGAAGCTTGCTTTTGGGCGCTTTTGTCGTTGCGGCAGTGGTGCTCGGCGGGGGAGAAGGTGGAGTGGTCAGCGTAATTCAGCGGGCTGGACAGGCGGCTCCGCAGAAAATCTTGATGACGGGTAGTGTGAGCGAATTGATGCGGTCTTATTTGCTGTACGCCCTCGTTTTTGCTTTCGGCGGTTCAATGTACCCGCAGATCATACAGAGCGTCTACGCTGCGAAGACAGAAGCGGATCTTCGACGAAGTGTCGGGATGATGGTTCCGAACTATGTAATTATCATGTTGTGTGTCGTGGCTATAGGAATGGTAGGCATTGTCAGGTTTCCATCGCTCGGAGATATACGTTCGGATCAGATTTTAGGGCTCCTGCTCGGCAGTCAGACCGATCAAATATACTGGGTCGTAGTGTTGGTCTTTATTGGAGCGGCCGCCGCTATCATGTCTACTGCGGCCGGAGTATTGCTAACTTTATCTTCAATGATAACGCATGATCTGTACCGGCATTTTGTACGTCCCAGTGCAACTGAGGACCAGTTAGCCTGGGCGAGCCGCGTGGGAACTGTCGTTCTTATAGTGGGAGTGACCTTGGCATCACTTCAGCCCATCGCTACCT
>CAYWPF010000073.1:0-6508 GCA_964460065.1 uncultured Enterobacteriaceae bacterium | reverse complement strand
TGAACTCCGTTCACGCGACATGGATTTGGAAGAGATTTTCCGCCGTGTGGTCGATCAATCGACCACACGTCCGTCCACTTAAATGTATAGGTAGACGATGATGGTTATCCGGGCAGTATACTTCAAAGAAATTCAGTCCTATTTCGGCCTTTTTCTTGCGTACGCGATCGTTTCAGTCGCGCTAGCCCTTTGCGGCTTCTTTTTCTACACCGACATTAGTTTCTTTATGATGTGGGGAGGCCAGAGTCTCGAGCGTGGCCTTTGGGAGTTTTTTTTCCACGATCTGAGATATGTACTCTTGCTGCTTGTTCCAGCAATTACGGCTCGTTCCTTCGCGGAGGAGAAGAAACTAGGCACACTGGATTTATTATGGACTTACCCCATAGCAGAACTCAGCGTGTTGACCGGCAAATTTTTGGCAGCGACGACTTTGCTACTCGTGGTCCTGGGCCTGACTCTCCTATATCCGTTTGTACTTTCCTTCTGGTACTCGGGTGTCGTTTGGACTGCTCTAGTGCCGGGGTACCTCGGTTTGCTCCTTATAGGCCTCGTCTTCATTAGTGTCGGACTATTATTGTCTTCCCTTACGGACAGCCAAGCGATAGCCGCTATGTCAACGTTAGGGGTGTTGGTTTTGTTTTGGTCAATGACCTGGAATGAGCAGGCCGTCAATGAAACGTGGTTGCTCGCACTGTTGCAGGTTTCATTGTTCGACCGATTCTACAATTTCGCTCGCGGCGCGATTGACACCCAGGAGATCACCTTCTTTCTCTTCTTTACCTCCGCGTTTCTGTTCTTTACCTGGCAAAGCCTACGGTCGCGTAGGTGGAAGGGTTACGGCGACAATTCCCAAGGGGAGACAACCCTCCTAACCCCCGGTCGAAAACAGTGGCTTGTGCTTGCCATAGTCAATTGTGTATTTCTTAGCGCGATTGCTGGAATACAGACATTTTCTATCCGAAACAACGTGCGATGGGACTTAAGTCCCACGAAGGCCCTGTCCTTGTCCAGACAAACCCGTGAATTATTGTCTGAATTGAAACAGGAAGCGCGCCTGACCTTGTTTTTCGGCGGCTCGCCGGACTCCTATCAGCGATACGAAGACGTACTGAAACGTTTCAGAGCAGAATCCAATTTCTTTGAGTATCGAATTCTGCACCGGGACCGCAACTTAGGGCTCGCCCGCGAGTATGGCGCTACGCATTATGGAACGGCGGTGCTCGAATACTCCGGAAAACGCAAACTACTACCCGGCGCCGGTGAGAAGGTTATCACGGACGCCTTGTTCCAGTTCCTACGAGATAACACCAAGGTTGTGTACTTCGTTGGTGGTCACGGCGAAAAAGACCCTCGCAGTGGCCAGCCGCAACTCGGGTACAGCGAAGCAGCTTCTGCCTTGAGTAATGAAAATTTTCAGATCCAACCCCTCTTGCTGGCGCGATCGGACGGCATTCCACAAGATGCCGACCTTGTTATTGTAAGCGGTCCGCAAACCGACCTGTTGACGGACGAATTGAGCCAGCTAGCCGCTTTCATTGATAAGGGTGGGAGTATTTTGTTCATGATAGACCCGTTGGCGGCACCCAACCTGACAGACTTTTTGTCAAATTATGGCATCTTGCTCGAAGAAGACGTCATCTATGATTCTCAAAACAGATTATTCGGCGGCGACGCGCTGAGCCCACTGGTCTCGCTATACAATACGGCCGTACCGATAGTCCGTGATTTTAAACTCGGCACCATCTTTCCCCTTTCTCGTTCTGTCGAAACCGCCGATATTCTTCCGCCTGCGGTAGAATTTGCTGAACCTTTTTGCCGAACGGGTGCCGGAGCGTGGGCGCGTTTCCGCGATAGTGGGACTGCTCGGGAGGAAGCAATTGACTTCGAAGGCAGTCAAGCCCGGCCAGGGCCTATTTCCCTCGCCGTTGCGGCACGCATTCGCACAGCGGCGGAACTCGGTGGCAACACCCCCTCCGGCAATGATGTCCCAACGGAAGAATTTTCGCGATTGGTAGTCTTCGGCGACAGTGATTTCGCGAGCAACGCGCGGCTTTCACTTCTGGGTAACAAAGACCTATTCCTGAACTCGGTTCATTGGCTGGCAGCTGATGAAACATTAATTACCGAAAGGCCAAAGGATTCGTCCATCCAGCGCAAAATATCCGCACTAGTACTAACCGTAGACCAGACTCGGAAACTATTTGCCATCACTATCATCGGCCAGCCGGCACTTATTTTATTGCTTGGGGCCATAGTGTCTATTCTGCGTAAGAGGCATAGGCGTGAAGCCTAACTTTCCAACAAACGGCGATGTGGAACTTCCCCGGGATACAGTAAGAAACAAAATGACAATCCGAAGGACGAGGGGTCTATGCATCAAATAATCGATGCCGTATGCAACCTGTTTACACCCCGGGAAGTGAAAGAAGGGAGAACAGGCGTAGACCAGCACTTTCTCGATAAAGTGAGATTCCCGCCTAAATTGCGTTCGGGGGTCACAATTGAAAATTACTTAGGAAAGATGGACCGGGCGGGTATACAACGCTCGCTCCTGATAGCCGTCCGGGCGGGCGACATGCGTATGAAGGGTTCATTCGAGATCCCATACGAACGTGTCGCATCGTTGTGTGCTCAATTTCCTAATCGCTTCTCAGGACTGGCAGGAGTCGACCCTACGCGTGGCATGCACGGTCTCCGAGATCTCGAGCACGCCGTCAAAGAATACGGCTTCGTCGGTGCGCACCTGTATCCCCATTGGTTCGGACTGCCGCCGGACCATGCCCGCTACTACCCTATTTATGCTAAATGTTGCGAACTCGACATTCCCATTATGATGCAAGTTGGCCATTGCCTTCGCTACCAGCGGGAAAGAATCTTGCCTAGCGTAGGGAAACCCATAACGCTCGATCAAATAGCAATAGACTTCCCTGAACTTTGTCTTATTGGTATTCACATCGGCTATCCTTGGACGGAAGAGATGATATCCGTCGCATGGAAACACGACAACATTTACATTGGATCAGACGCCTACGCCCCAAAACACTGGCCAGACTCGTTCAAAAACTTCATTAACACCAGGGGAAAGGACAAAGTGATTTTCGGTACAGATTGGCCTGTAATCGACCCCGAACGGGCAATCACTGAGGTAAAAGGACTGGGACTCAGACCCGAAGCGCAGGACAAACTCCTTTCTGATACCGCCCGTAGAATTTTCAAGTTGCCATAGTGATTGTTACGGAACGTGGCCGGTCTCAATCTTTTGGGACAGATAAAAAGATCCTATGATGAGGCCAATCGACAAGACTCGAAACCTCTAGACGGTCCTACCCTAACCCACTAAAAGGCGTTAGTTCTGATAGGAACTGATCGTCGTAATTGAGAGGACACCGGGCATGGAACAAGCTGCCGCATCAGCGAATTTTATTCGGACTATCGTAAATGAATATTTGCGCGAGCAGGAACCCAATGGTGAGATCGTTACCCGTTTTCCACCAGAACCAAACGGACACCTTCATATAGGACACGCAAAATCCATCTGTCTGAATTTTGGAATTGCTGCAGAAAACCGAGGTCTCTGCAATCTGCGATTCGACGATACAAATCCGACGAAGGAGAAGTCGGACTATGTCAACTCGATCAAAAACGATGTCCGATGGTTAGGATTTGAGTGGAATGGTCCCGAGCGGTACGCCTCAGACTATTTCGATCAGCTCTACTCATTCGCCCTTGAACTAATCCGTACAAATCGGGCCTACGTCTGCAGCCTTAGCCCTGAGGAACACCGTCAATATCGCGGGACACTTACCAAATCGGGTCAAGCCAGTCCCTATAGAAACCGACCGCCAGCAGAGAATCTCGATCTATTTGGCCGTATGCGGGACGGAGAGTTCGAAGAAGGAGCCCATGTCTTGCGTGCCAAAATTGACATGGCATCCGCGAACATCAACATGCGTGATCCCACTTTGTACCGCATCCTCAAAACGCCGCATCATCGCACGGGGACGACATGGTGCATCTACCCGATGTATGACTTTACGCATTGCCTATCTGATGCCGTGGAAGGGGTCACCCACTCATTGTGCACCTTAGAGTTCGAAGACCATAGGCCACTTTACGAATGGGTATTAGACAGCCTGTCGGTTAGTCATCAGCCCCGCCAAATAGAATTTGCACGACTGAACCTCACTCACACGGTTATGAGCAAGCGTAAATTACAGACTCTCGTGCAGGGCGGGTTCGTTGACGGTTGGGATGATCCACGCCTGCCAACCCTGGCGGGCTTGCGCCGCCGTGGTTATACCCCACACGCTATACGCACATTTTGTAAGGAAATTGGGATATCAAAAAGGAACAGCACCGTAGATTATGCGCAACTCGAACACGTATTGCGCGAAGAACTAAACAAAACTGCTCAACGAGCGATGGCGGTACTCCATCCTGTGCGCTTGGTGATAGACAATTATCCTGAAGGAAAGGTCGAACAGCTTGACGCTGTTAATAACCCGGAAAATTCTGCTGCCGGGACGCGTCAATTGCCATTCTCACGGACCGTGTATATTGAGCGGGACGATTTTCGAGAAGATCCACCGCGGAAGTATTTTCGCCTAGCCCCTGGCCGCGAGGTCCGTTTGCGCTACGCCTATATAATCAAATGCACCTCGGTGATCAAGAATTCGAGTGGGAAAATCAAAGAAATCCACTGCACGTACGATGCCGAGACGCGAAGCGGCGGGGAACAGGCTAACCGTAAGGTAAAATCTACAATCCATTGGGTATCCGTGGAGCATTCTGTCACAGCAGAAGTACGTTTGTACGACCATTTTTTTACCAAGCCCGATCCCGAGAAAAGCGAGGACGGCAAAAATTTTACTGATTATCTTAACCCCAACTCACTAACAGTCTTGGCCGAATGTAAGATTGAGCCCGACTTGGCGAACCCGCCATTGGGTAGCCGCTTTCAATTCGAGCGCCAAGGGTATTTCATCGTGGATGAAAATAGTCCCCATGCGCAGAAGCCAGTTTTCAACAGAACGGTCACTTTACGAGACGCTTGGGCTAAGATCGCAAAGCGTTCGACGGAAGGATAGAGCCTCATCGCTAGAAGAATCCAAAACTGCCCCCATAGGTATACGACTGCAGTTTGTAGCAGGCAAGCGCGCCCACCCGCCACACTATTTCATCCGTGTTCCCTAAAACCGATCTCGTGAGACTGGAAAACAAAAGGTCTGGTCTACAGACGAAAAAGTGTTATCGCTATCTTTCTGCGGTTTTTCCGTGCTCCCGAACATGGATTCAACAAGATAATCCTGTTAGCGAAAAATCAAAGAACTACAACAAGATTTACACATGGAGTCGGCCTGCAGCCCGCCCCCTACGCTGGTTGAGATTCTTTTACTGCATCAAGGATTGCGAGCTCAGTTGCTTCGGCCGCCAAAGTCCCCACAGAAACTAGCTCAGCCTGTACCTGCCCAACAGATAGGCTGAACGTTAGGTCCCCGTCCCACGGGCTAAACGCCGGTGACAGGGTCCGGGCCAGCCCGGCCGTTGCCATTTTACACACGATAAACAATTCCTTTTGCTCCAACCGGGCGTTCGTAACGACGGCAACGAGAGTTGTATTGTTTCGAGGCGGACCCAGACTGATACCGCCGGCCCCGCGGGAGAGACTCCGCGCAATATTAAGAAACTGCCCCTTATCACTAATTGCACCAGCGACGATTCTCTTGTCTCCGAGGACATCGCCCAGGGCGTTTACCACGGCGCAGGCGAGAACCTTGACCTCCCCCGATTGGACATGCCCGATCCCGAACCCGCCCGTCATTGGGCGACCATTCTCTAGCCCTTTGCCTACGGTTGCACCCGCCCCAACCCCGACTCTACCCCGAACATATTGACTATTCGTCGCAGCTACGCAGGCATCGTAAGCGTCTTGGCACGATGGATATACCGGTTTCCCGTAGGCAAGATCAAAAATACAAGCAGTAGGCACTATAGGCACTATGCTCCCCGGCGTCTCCAGACCTCGTCCTTGCGCACGCTGAAATTCCATTACGCCCGTCGCGGCGCCAAGTCCGTATGCGCTTCCTCCAGAGAAAACCAATGCGTCGATCTCATTGACCGAATTTCCAAGGCCTAGCGCGATGACGTCTCGGGTGGCGGGGGCTGAACCACACAAGTAGTAAGCACAGGTCGCTTTCTCGGTGAGGAGAAGTACTGTTAACCCAGTCTTTCCAGGCAAAGTCTTGTGCCCAATCAGTAGATTTTCGAAATGCACTGTCTACTCTTTATTTTTTTAAAATTTATCGATCTAGCAACCTATTGCCGCCAGTTACTTAATGTATCAGAATCTCCCTTCGAAAGGTAGAAATTTCTATCGTTGACCGGGGGGGGGGGTGTACCGGATGACGAACAACTTACAGGGTAGTATAGCGTGATTTTGGAAATAAATTAATCGACCGTTTTTGCATCCACTTACGGAACATTTGCCCGGCCATTGATACGAGGCCCA
>CAYWPF010000072.1:0-24472 GCA_964460065.1 uncultured Enterobacteriaceae bacterium | reverse complement strand
CGGGTTCCACCGGCGCCGTAGAACTTGGCATGAAAAAGCTTGTGCTACCCGAACTCGGCCATGTGATGTTTCTACTTCGGGGCGAGCGTCATGCATATTAGATTACGTTTCTTTGCCTCGCTACGTGACCGGCTCGGTCACAGCGAATCCGTCTGTGAGGTTCCGGAGGGATCCACTATCGCGACCGTGCTTGCAGTCCTCAAGGAAAAGCACCCGGAGTTAGTGGCCGTCGAGACGTCGCTCGCCTTCGCGGTGGAATATGAGTACGTCGATAAAACTCATGTGCTGAAAGAAGATGATGAACTCGCTTTCATTCCACCGGTGAGCGGAGGAGTTGGGACTCTTCCGGATTCTACCGTTCTCTGCAAACTCACGGCCGACGTCATACAATTGGAAGAACTAACCGAGTTTGTCACTGACCCATCGGCGGGCGCCATAGCCACGTTCGTCGGAATGACTCGCGACAACAACGAGGGCCGCGAAGTTGTCCGGTTAGAATACGAATGTTACCCCGAGATGGCCGAAAAAGAGATGAAGACAATTGGCCAGGCTATTATAGCGCGATGGCCCGTCAAAAAAGTGGCTCTAGTCCATCGGTTAGGCAAAGTAAAGATTGGAGAGGCGAGCGTCGCCATTGCAGTGTCATCCAGTCACCGCCATGCATCATTCGTAGGATGCCGTTACGCTATCGACACACTGAAAGAAACTGTTCCGATTTGGAAGAAGGAATTGTACAAAGGTGGAGAATTGTGGATTGGTTCACAAAATGGGAAGAATGGCACTCTTCGGCAGACTGAAGAGAAAGAAACTAGGGTAAAGTGACTCAACGTTGGGATCCCACGAGGATGCCATAACATATGGCAGCGAAACGTAGCGGTGCTACTAATCGGAGTTCGCATATGGCAGCAACTATAAAGACGGTGGGCATCGTCGGCACTGGTCAAATGGGGAGTGGCATCGGCCAGGTCGCAGCACAGGCAGGTTTTTCGGTCATACTATATGACATCAACGAAGAGATCGTCGATCGCGGACTTAGCAATATTCAAAAAGGCCTCATCAGAATGACGGACCGAGGAAAACTTTCACGTGAAGAGCAAAGTAAGGTTCTGAGCCGCCTCACCGGCACTCCGGTTCTTGAAGGGCTCGGAGAAGCCGATGTCGTTATCGAGGCAGCGCCGGAAGATTATTCTCTTAAAGAGGACCTGTTCCGGAGGCTAGATCAGGTCGTTCCCGCCGACGTCATTCTTGCCAGTAACACGTCGTCTATCTCTCTTACGCAGCTTGGAGCAGTCACAAGTCGGCCCGAAAAAGTAGTCGGCATGCACTTTATGAATCCGCCCGTGGTCATGCAGTTAGTCGAGATCGTGCGTGGGTTGGCGACTGCAGATGATACCTTTACGACGATTGACGAGCTGGCGAAGAAAATGGGGAAGACAACGATTCAAGCGAAGGATTATGCTGGATTCGTAGTGAATCGGATTCTATTACCGATGATAAATGAAGCAATTTACGCGCTGTACGAAGGCGTCGGCGGAGTCGAAGATATTGATCAGGGTATGAAGCTCGGTACGAACCAACCAATGGGCCCCTTAGCACTCGCAGATCTTATCGGCTTGGACACCTGCCTGGCTGTCCTAGAAAGGCTCCATCATGGGCTTGGCGACGATAAATACCGTCCTTGCCCTCTTCTCCGCAACTACGTCGCAGCTCGATTCTTAGGCAAAAAAACGGGTAAAGGGTTCTACGATTATCAAAAAACATGATCGTTGGCCGTCATCACGCAATCAGAAAACTGATGATGCTTCGAGGCACACTCGCCTGTACGATGCGTCCGCCTCCTGACAAAGGTCAACCCGTCGCTTTCGGTCCGGAAACAAAGAAAGAAGGACCTCTCCTGTCGCCGCGTAGCACGTTTTTTTTGCCCCTTCTTCTATCGTAGCGCAAAAGGCGAACCCAACGAGTGGATCAGCCTGATTCAAAATGAGGTCTTTCACCGCCCCAGAGAAACAGTAGTTTCTGTACTCGAAGGGAGCCAGGTAACACAATTTTTTTATCTTCGACATGTTTCTCATACTAAAATTGCTTACATCGCGTCCTAAGCTCTCGAAACAAAGCGCTTCGAAGGCAGAAGGAGCTTCTCCGCAAACGGCAAACGCCAGGGCAAAGTCGTAATTCGTAAAGGCCAGAATCGCGGACGATTGCATCCGATAGCAAGCCGGCCCGTAAGCCTCGCTAATCGCATTGCACGGGTAATGTGGGTCTTCCGGTCGTAACAGATTTCGAGCCAGGACACCGTGCCCATCCGTATGATTGCGGTGGGAATGGCCCGGTTCCAGAAAGGCCACAACATTCTCCATAAATACTCCACTGTGACAAGATTGGCGCTCCCATTCTGATGCCAACGCGTCGCAACTGGTAAGCGCTCGCGAAAGATCGTAACCAAAACGGACAGTCAGCCCATGTCCAAGGCCGTGCAAACACTGATACTGTGTAAAGGTCGATTTCAATGCTCCAATTTCCTCAGTACAAACACGGTTAATTTTCGTCGCAGATGCTTCCCGCCAAGAGAGGACATAGCTCTCCAGCACCCCGTGAAAACACCCGGACCAAAAAGACGGACCACAATGGTCGAAGGCGGTTCCAGCATTTTTGTAGTAATCAAAAGATTTCCTGCCAAGATAGTGAGCATAAGGATGGGCATTGCGCCGAATGTGTAAGTCTAAACGGGCCAGGCGTTCCAAAGCCTGTAGAGCCGTCACCGTTCCTTCTTTTCGCATAGTGGCGCTAAGATTCTCATGGTAACATCGCTGCCTCGCCTCCACGCTTGGGAACGAATCGCACTCCTCAAAAACCGACTTCGCTAAGTCTTCCGCGCCGAGTACCGAGCTCGTTATAAGAAAGAGAAAACTAACAGACCCTACAAACAAATTGGCAAAAGATTTGAACTTCATCGGTCACAACTTCCATCACGTCTTACTTGCCACCAATGCTTCCAAGCGCCGCAGCTCACTCCAGTGCTTTGGCTGGCGTCTCCAGAGGGATTCCACCGCTCCTGCACCCCCCAATTTCTCAAGCCCACGAGCGCCAATCTCGTAGACCAGTTCCCTGACGGCCCAAGCTATCTCGCGCTCAATCCGGATCCCGTCTAGTACCGTCGATGATAGCAAGTGTTGGTAATGAGCTTCCAAGGCCCTCGCTACAGTATCTATGTTCTCGTTCGCTAAGGCACTTACCGGCAACAATGGACAACTCCATTCCGCGGAATCACGCTGTTTGAGTGTTAACGCACCGGCCAGTTCCGAGAGGGCCGTCTGAGCTAGTTCCTCGTTATCAGCCTTATTCACAACGAGGACATCAGGTATATCCATAACCCCCGATTTAATAAATTGAAGCATGTCGCCGGCTAACGGCTGCAAGACGAGAACGGTTGTATCGGCCAGGACAGTAACGTCCAGTTCACTCTGTCCCACTCCCACAGTTTCTATGAATAACAAGTCACAACAGTGCCGAAGGAAGAAAACAGCCGTAAAAGCATCCCGGCTAAGACCACCTAACCGGTCACGCGCAGCGTAACTGCGCACATACACCGGCGCATTGACCGGGATTTCCATCCGACTCCGGTCACCTAAAAGCGCACCTCCCGAAGCCTGACTCGAGGGATCGACAGCCACAATTCCGATCCGATAGTTAGACGATTGGTATTGCTCAATGAGCCTTGAAATTATTGAGCTCTTACCCACACCCGGTGGTCCGGTTAACCCGACCACTCGAGCGATCGGCGGCAGCGTGGATACCTCATCCATCAGGGAGATCGCGCGCGCACGCTGATCAGGCCGACGATCCTCCATGAGATTCAGGGCCCGCGCGATAGCCGACCGGTCAAAATCGCGGAAAGCCTCTATGTTAAATGACCGTCCTTCTGTTACAGACACGAGTGACCACCAGAAACCGCAATGATCCTTCTATACCGTTCCTCACGCGTTTGAAAAGTCCGTCTATCATACTTAAAACGCTTGTTCTGGCGCGGCAAGCGCGAAGTCAACCATTTCCGAAAGAATAACGTCCATCCGGAAGTCTTTGGGCGTATACACCCTCGCTACACCGGCTTCGCATAACGCGTTAGCGTCGTCGTCCGGAATAATACCACCCACGACTACTGGTAAGGTTCCTAGACCTTCTCTTTTCAACATGGCAAGTATTTCTGGAACCAGCTGTAAATGTGACCCTGATAGAATACTTAATCCTACCAAATGCACACCCTCATCACGCGCACTGTTAACGATTTGGGCCGCAGAAAGTCGAATACCTTCATAGACTACTTCCATCCCCGCGTCTCGACACCAGACAGCAATCTGTTCGGCTCCGTTCGAATGACCATCTAGGCCAGGCTTGCCAATTAACACCTTCAGCGGGCGCCCCAAACGCTTCGAGCTCTCACGGACCCGGAGCCTAAGAGCTTCCAGTCCGTGTTCGGCTTGACTGTAATCTTTTTTTACCGTTTCCGCTCCAGCGACGCCCGTGGGCGCTCGAAATTCGCCATAGACTTTGCGCAAAGTATTAGTCCATTCGCCCGTCGTGACGCCGGCGTGCGCACAAGCAATAGATGGCGGCATAATGTTGTCACCCTGCGTAACAGTAGCACGCAGGCTTTTTAACGCGCTGTCGACATCGCTCTGACGCCGTCGCGAGCGAAACGCCTCCAGTCTTTTGATTTGGTCTCGTTCCGCCGTCTCATCGATCTTGAGAATAGCCGACGAATCCCCGGTATACAGCGGAGACTCTGTCGTCTCCGTGAATTGGTTTACCCCGACTATCACACGTTCCCCTGTGTTTATCTCTCGTACACGTTCTGTATGGCTGTTAACCAACTGTCGTTTAATATATGAGAGCGCCGCGATAGCCCCTCCCATGTCTTGTACCGTCTGGACTTCCGCCCACGCTGCTTCTCGGATCTCTCTCGTCTTAACTTGCACGACATTGCTCCCGTCAAAGATGTCGTCGTACTCCAGAATATCCGTCTCATTGGCGAGGATCTGTTGGATACGCAGGCTCCATTGCTGATCCCAAGGTCTCGGCAGTCCGAGCGCCTCATTCCACGCAGGTAACTGCAGGGCTCTGCACCGCGCATTCTTGCTCAGCGTCACCCCAAGCGCCTCCAACACTATACGGGGAATATTGTTTTCCGGTTGGGCCTCAGTTAAGCCTAGGGAGTTGACCTGAACCCCGTAACGGAAACGGCGCATCTTTGCATCCGCTACCGCATATCGTTCACTCGCGACTTTGTCCCATAGTTCACCGAACGCTCTGAGTTTGCACACCTCTTCTATAAAACGTACACCCGAATTGACAAAGAAGCTGATGCGACCGACAGCTTGGCAGAATTCTTCGGGATTGAGGATTTTTGCTTCCCGCACGGTATCAAGCACCGCAATTGCCGTGCTTAGAGCATAAGCGACCTCTTGTACAGGAGTTGCTCCTGCTTCTTGGAGGTGGTAGGAGCACACGTTGACCGGGTTCCACTTTGGTGCATGTTCGACCGTATAGTGGACAATGTCACCGACTATTTTAAGACTAGGCCTAGGAGGGAAAATATACGTTCCCCGCGACAAGTATTCTTTCACTATGTCGTTCTGAGTTGTTCCCTGGAGTGCAACAGAGCTCACGCCTTGTCGCTCCGCAACGGCAACATACAAGGCCAGTAGCCATGCCGCTGTTCCATTGATTGTCATCGACGTGTTCATCTGATCGAGTGGGATCCCGGAGAAAAGGGTCTCCATGTCCTCTATATGGCAGACCGGCACCCCCACCTTTCCAACTTCTCCCCGGGCAGCCTCGTCATCGCTGTCGTATCCTGTCTGTGTGGGCAAATCGAACGCAACAGACAATCCGGTCTGTCCTTTGCCCAAATTCAGGCGATAGAGTTTATTACTCTCAAACGCCGTCGAGTGGCCCGAGTACGTACGCATTACCCACGGTCGGTCTTTTTCCATATCGCTTCCTCAACTGAACCACCGAGGGCGCTCCTCCTCCGCTCCCAGAGGTCTGTCGACCACCTAATCAAGCGACTCGTCGCATCTGTTCCAGGATATCGTAACCAGTAATGGCCTTGCTCTTGGCCGCTTGTTCCGCCAAATACTCCGGCCGCACGGTCTCTGCCTGAACGGCCTTGGCTAAATCCATCAGGGCGATCTTTATCGTGGCCTCGTCAATCATTTCGCCTGTCTCCGGGTCCGGCATAGAGCCACCACCCTGCTCATGATAGAGGTTAAGCACCCGCGTAGCATAGCTGACTTGTTCTGCATTTGGGGTGTAGCACCCGTTCGCGATTTTGGCCTGTTGTGGGTGAATTACCCACGTGCCATCCATACCCAGATTCGCCGCTCCGATATTCTTCTCTTTCAAGCCGTTTTCTATTTCGGCCACTCTTTCTGCATCATCGTTTTTCCGCCACAAAGGAAGATAGACGTTATCCACAGCATGCAGCCCCGCCGCTTTAGCAGCCACCACAACCGCTTGCTTCGAATAATGGAAGTTAACATTCTGATCTTTAACAATCTCCCTAACACCTAGTGTCGCCGCAAAATCTGCGATCCCAAATATAAGACCAGCCATACGGTCAGAAGCGGTTCCGATCGCATACGCGTTAACGATTGCTTGCGGTATCTCTATTAACGATTCAATCTGGATACGTGTTTTCCAACCAGCTTCTAATTCTAGATTATCCAATAAACTCGAAACATATTTTATATCATCGGGGCCTTGAGTCTTCGGAAGTATCAAACCATGAAACTTGTTGGGGGCACCCTTTACAATCGCCTCAAGATCTCCAAGGAAGAACTCTGACCGAATGTTATTTGGCCTGACCGTTACGACTTTCCGGCCGAAATCCAGCGTATTCAGGGCTTCTACGACGCATTCCCTACTTTGTGGGCCTTTAAAATCGTACGGGCAGGCGTCCTCAAAATCCATCATAACATGATCGACCGGAGCCTTGACCGGATCGGCAGCGTTTTGGTGTAGCTTCATGCTATGACCAGGGTAAGTCATCTCAGTCCGTGGGATAACGAAACGTTTTCCCTCATCAAGAACGAACATACGATCCTCCTAAAACAGTTACACAAGTCTCTTTACTACCTTGCCCAGGACGCGCGCCCTCTTCGGGGTACACTTGCTCACCGCCTTCTCGATAGGCCAGCGGAGGCCATACCACCTATCAGATAAGGGCAGAACTCCCAACCACCCTAGGCGCTAGTGGACCGGAATGTTAATATTCGGTCGTGTCTTGCCCATAAGGAGAGCTTGATGTCCGACGAGTTACAACAAACCAAACTAATTCTCAATACCCTCGCCACAATCCGTACGAAAGCCCTGGAAATGGGCCGACAAAAAACAGCAAATGGTGAAGATATAGACCAACACCAGGTACATACCGAACGCCTGGCGTATTTAGCAACAGAGGTCGAAGCCGCCACCGCGGCATTAGACTACGCGGATGACGTAGGCGAGGCCGGGGCAGACCATAATAACCTTCACGCCGATATGGCTCTTGGGTTCACCGCCGAAGTAGCACAAAAATGTTACGGCCAAATAGCCGGACACCTGGGCGATTACGGGGTCGATCAGGCCTTCTTAGATGAAACTTTCGGCGACACTCAAATTCGCGCTGCAATAGAAAGCGGAGCGCACGAGAGTCGCTTTCGCAAGATCGGAGAGACTATTTTACCGACCAAGGGCGCCAACAACTCGTGGTTACAAACAGAGGTCGAGGATATGACCCGCCAAACCGTGCGAAAATTTGCACGAAGCAAGGTCGCTCCGATAGCTGAACGAGTTCATAGGGCCAACGAATCAATTCCTGAATCTATCATTAAAGACATGGCCGCGCTCGGCTATTTTGGCATGTCGGTCCCTGAGCAGTATGGTGGCGGCGGCATGGGGAACCTCGCCATGATCATAACAACGGAAGAGCTTTCCACCGCGTCGTTGGGTATTGCCGGGAGTTTGATAACCCGGCCCGAAATACTCACTAAGGCCCTCTTACGAGGAGGCACAGAACGCCAAAAACAGAGCTGGTTGCCGCCTATCGCCGAAGGGAAATTAATGGTCGCGGTTTCGGTTACCGAGCCAGACACCGGGTCCAACGTAGCCGGTGTAAAGTGCAGGGCAAAACAGTCGGTAGTGAACGGACGACACGGATTTGTCCTGCAAGGCGCCAAGGCATGGTGTACCTTTGCAGGTAGAGCGGACATCATTGCACTACTCGCTCGTACTAACACTGATATAGCTTCAGGCGCCCGCGGATTGTCGTTGTTTATAGTGGAGAAGGAACGCTTCCCTGGGGATTCTTTCGAAATGCGCCAAAACACTGGTGGAATGATGACGGGCACCGCAATTCCCACGCTCGGTTATCGTGGTATGCACTCCTACACGCTTGATCTAGACGACTATTTCGTTCCACAAGAGAATCTCGTCGGTGGAGAAAACGGTCTAAACAGGGGCTTCTATCTTCAAATGGCCGGTTTTGCGGCTGGACGACTTCAGACGGGCGGCCGTGCCACTGGACTAGCTCAAGCGGCCTTAGAAAGTAGCTGCACCTACGCACTCGAGCGGTCCCAGTTCAACAAGCCCCTAGGTAATTTCCAACTGACCCGCTACAAATTAGGAAGGATGGCTGCACACATAAATGCGGCCCGGCGGCTCACCTACTCCGCGGCACCGGCAATGGACCAAGACGACTCAGCCACTTTGAAAGCCGCAATGGCGAAACTTCTCGCCTGCGACGTCGCTGTATGGGTAACTCAAGAGGGACAACTTATCCACGGTGGCTGGGGCTATGGAGAGGAATACGACATTTCACGTTATGTCGTGGATGCTCTAGTCCTACCTATTTTCGAAGGTGTGAAGCCTATCCTCGAGTTGAAAGTAATCGGGCGGACGTTGTTGAAAGGGCAGTAGGGGTTCTATCTTTCCGCCCCTCCAAGTGTATCAAAACCGGACACTTGATCCTTTCACCGCTCGTTCCACCTGACAATTAACTAGCAAACATCGCAGGGTGGCACCGCGCCATCACGCGTAATGACTCCGGCGCTTCACGGCCAGAACACGTTCAAGATAAAATATCTCTACTTTCTCTTTCGCCGGCCCCTTTTTAACATGCTTGTGGCCGCGCAATATGGTTGCTACCAGTCCCAGGTCTGGCCGATCCGGATAGACCGCCGTTCGGGTCACTTCTGTAGACGCGAACAGTGTATCTCCAACAAAAACGGGGCCTGTATGACGGCCAGTAGGGTAACACACATCCCCAAGGCTGTTATCGGCAACGTCCGGACAAGATAACCCTAAGCAAAGATTGAAGGGAATACCCCCATATACTATCAACTGCCCGCCAATATAGCGTGCCGGATCCTCATCAATAATGTGCTGATTAGAGTGCACTTGCGAAGTGTTATCCAGTGTCGCAGTCCACTCCATATGGGCCGTAGTGATTGTTCTTCCTCTAGAGTGTTCGATGCAATCTCCGGCGTTAAAGTCTTCAAAATACGTGTCATCGTTTGTCAAGTACGAAAGTTCCGCATACCGTTTACTCGGATCATATTTGGGAATCGCTAACTGGCAAGGGACATGAGGTATCGACGAGAGATCAGCAGCTTCAACAGGTGCCCCGTCGCACCTCTTCCAAATTTGTACTTTGCGCTGGAGGGTAAGTACAAAGTGACCATCCTGATTGCGTCCGGTCGTCTGCACATGGACGATCCCACGATCGCTAGACCTGGATGAAGGAGTAACACCAAGAATTGTTGTATCTACCTCTATTGTGTCCCCGATATATACAGGGGCGCCGAAGCGTATGTCTGTGTATTCGAGGTTAGCCCTTGCATTTTCTGAGATATCTTCCACGCTTTGACTAAAGACCACGTTCATCACCAGGCCCGGGGGCGCCATCATGCCGCTAAACCCGTACCGCTCGGCGTAACGCGCATTCTTTGAAACGGGGTTTGTGGTCATCCCAAACTCGGTAAAGGCATTAAATAACCCACCGGTTAGAGTCTTGCCGACTTTGTGGTGAAAGGTTTCTCCGACAGAAAAATCTTCAAGAAATTTTCCTCGCTCTTTTTTAGACATCAGGCAAAGACTTTCCTTCTCGACTAACTCATAGCGTCTAAAAATTCTTGGCGGCTCTTCGCGCTGAGGTGTAAGTACATGTTCCGACGCTTTTGGGAGCCAAGACTATCCTGGGTCTCAGACGCGTAGTTATGACCAGGGTACAAAACGGTTTCATCTGGAAGCTTTGCAAGCGTTTGCAAGCTCGAATACATATCTTCAGGGCTACTGCCGGGAAGATCGACTCGGCCACACGAGTTAATGAAAAGCGTGTCCCCTGCAATCAGGCTATTACCCACCAAAAAACATTGAGAGCCGGGCGTGTGCCCCGGAGTATGAATAAATTTCACATCCACACTGCCGACTTGCGTGACGTCTCCCGCCTCGGCCTCTACTACATCAGTGCCGGATAAACCCACCAGGCCACTGAGGAACTCGGACTCTGTCTTGTGAATGTAAACTTTCGCCTCCACTTGCTCAATTAACTCTGCCACTCCAGCTATGTGCGTTCCGAATAGGTCCCCTCCAAGGTGGTCCTGATGGTAGTGGGTGACAAGCGCTTTCGTAATTTTGAATCCGTCGGCTTCTGCGGTTGCGATTATTCTTGGTATGTCCCATGCGGCATCTATCACGGCCGCCTCGCGCTTATCAGGATCGCCGACCAGATATGCAAAATTCTGCATGGGGCCTACTTCTATTTGTCTGAAATAGCAAAGCTTATCCGCCATTCTGTTACCTTCTTTCCTTCCGTGGCGACCGCGGCTTCCTCGAAGATTTTTTCGCTCCTGGATTCCTACCTTCTGTGGGCACCCGCGCGCTTTTGCTAGACCCCCGTAAGCCTCTTTCCCAGAGAAATTCGGGTTCCCCTAGCTCCTTGCTCACCCATCTCGCCAGCACAAAAAGCAAGTCGCTCAGCCTGTTCACATATCGTAAAGGCGATTCGCTCATGTCCTCTTCGCGCATGAGCCGTACAATCTCTCGTTCCGCGCGGCGACAAACGGTCCTTGCTTGATGTAAGAACCCACCAATCCGACCTCCACCCGGAAGTATAAAAGAATTCAAAGGCTCTAGCCTGGTCTGGCAATAGTCAATAACCCGCTCGAGAGCTTTGACCTCGGAGGCTCCGATTCGAAACATTCCCTCATACGCCGACTGTTCAGGCGTTGCGAGCTCGCTACCAAGGTCAAAAAGCTCATTCTGAAGCTGCCTCAGTATTTCATCGAGCTCTGCCGCCGCGGACGAATCATGTTTCACCTCGGCATTGAATACCCTCGCGAGGCCTAAGATAGCATTTAATTCATCGATCGTACCGTACGCGGCAATGCGTGTAGTGTCCTTGCGTACTTCCTGACCACCCACAAGCCGAGTAGAGCCTTTATCGCCCGTCCGCGTGTATACCTTTGTAATACGGATGGCCATAGTAACCCTCAACTATAAACGTACAACTCGTAAGCCTCAAATCCATCGTGAGGTTTCTGGAAAGTCCTAATGAGTTAGGTATCTAACCGTTTGTCCAGCGCTCGATTTTCGTCCCAAAGTTCTCGTGGCAGGCGCTCTCCGAATTGCCGAAAAAAATCTCGCTGATTCTCGGCAGCCTTGACCCATGCAGGTCGGTCTACGCTTAGAAGCTCATCCATAACGTCGGGGGATACATTTATCCCTGTAGTATCGATGTCTTTCGTGTACGGAAGAAAGCCGATTTCCGTCTCTCGGGCCTCAAGCTCACCATGAACTCGCCCTATAACCCAACGCAGTGCCCGCAGATTTTCGCCGAACCCGGGCCAAAGAAACTTCCCGTCAGCATTCATCCGGAACCAGTTCACCCGGAAAATGTCAGGCGGATTTTCTATTTTCTTGCCCATGTGCAGCCAGTGCTTGAAATAGTCTCCCATGTTATAGCCACAGAATGGCAGCATCGCCATCGGATCACGACGTACAACCCCTACTTTTCCCGTCGCGGCTGCTGTTGTTTCAGAGGCCATAGTCGTCCCGAGAGAGACACCATGCTGCCAGTTGAAAGATTGGTAAACTAAGGGGATTAAACCGGCCCTCCGGCCCCCGAACAGTATCGCAGAGATCGGCACCCCCTCGGGGGCCTCCCACTTGCTGGACATGGCGGGGCACTGACGGGCGGGCGTGGTGAACCGAGAGTTAGGATGTGCTGCCTTACCTTCTGCCTTAGGCGTCCACGCACGACCTTGCCAATCCGTCGCCCGGCTCGGCGGTTCGCCGTCCATGCCCTCCCAGTACGGAATTCCATCCGGTGTCACAGCAACGTTGGTAAAAATCGAATTTTTCGAGACCGTTTCCATGACATTTGGATTTGTATGCGAATTCGTTCCAGGGGCTACACCGAAAAATCCAGCTTCAGGATTAATTGCCCACAATCTGCCGTCCGGCCCCGGGTGCATCCATGCAATATCGTCGCCAACGGTCCAGACTTTGTAACCTTTCTGACTTTCCGGAGGGATCAACATAGCCAAATTAGTCTTACCACAGGCACTAGGAAAGGCAGCGGCAATGTATGTCGTTCGCCCACTCGGCTCCTCCACACCAATTATGAGCATGTGCTCCGCGAGCCAGCCTTCTTCTCGAGCCATATAGCTCCCAAGCCTCAGCGCAAAACATTTCTTTCCCAGTAACGCGTTTCCACCGTAGCCGGAGCCGATCGACCATATGGCACGTTCTTCTGGATAATGCATTATAAACCGTCGGTCCGGGCTCAGATCACCAAGTGAGTGGAGCCCCTGGACATAATTCTCGGAGGTGCCCAACCGGCCCAATGCATCCTGTCCCATGCGCGTCATTATGCGCATACTCGCCGCGACATAAGGGCTGTCCGTAATCTCGACCCCTACTTGGCTGTACGGAGAATCCTGGGGCCCCATAATGTACGGAACGACATAGAGGGTCCTGTCCTTCATGCACCCGTCAAACAGCTTGCCCAGTTTTTCTTTGGCCTCGGACGGAGCCATCCAGTTGTTATTCTGACCGGCATCAGTTTTATCGTTCGTGCAAACGAACGTCAGGTGTTCTGTACGTGCTACATCGTTCGGGTCACTACGGTGCAAATAGCAATCCGGAAACTTTTGGCTATTAAGTGAAATCAATGTCCCGTCGTCCACCATCCCCTCGACCATTTCTTGATTTTCTCGTTCCGATCCATCACACCAATGGATATTTCTAGGCCTGGTCAGCTGGGCGGTCTCTTCGACCCATTGTTCGAGTGGCGTTGGCATTGAACCTTGGTCTCCTCTGTCCTCAACGAGGCCCTAATACTTTTACTACCGGATGATAAGTTTGATTTATATCTCGCGCCCAATACACCGTCAATAATCTATCCCGCTCAGAGAATAATATTTTAAGATGGTTCCGTCCAGCCGCATAAAAGCTAGAGCGCTTTTCGCCACACCAACCTCAGGACCACTTCACAACTGATTTTTTACGGACGGCTTGCACAGTTCGAGAATCATTTCCTGTAAGCGCTCCGGATCCACCGGCTTCTTGAATAACACGTCCTCGAGTCCTTCTAGCCGGCTTCGCTTGATCACGTGATCTTTGTCGTAGAAATAAGCAGTCATGAGCGCGACCGGCAGATCTGGGTATCTGGACTTCGCCTCCATATACAGGTCGTATCCGTCTAAGTCTGGCATCACCACATCGCTCAAAACCATATGGAACGGCTCGCCGGATAGTTCTTTGTCCTCCAATAGTCGGAGCGCCTCCAAGCCGTTCGTTGCCACCTCCACGCTGCAACCTTCCTCCGCTAGAACATCCCTTAGGGAATGGCACACACCGAGATCATCATCGACAACTAACAGTCGTAGGCCAGCTAAGGCCTGCGTGGCTGGTCGTACCCCCAAAGAATCGAGACTCCCCATGTCGTCACCACCCAGGTCGGCCATACGCGATCCGTGCAGGTATTCAGTCGTGTCGTAGCGTTCTCCATGGGCCATGTCGTCTATCCTCGAAACGATACTCCTAATTTTGACTAATTCCCTCTGGATCGACTCCACTCTCTCTTCTTGGACAACATATTCTTCGTCCGGAAAACTCTGCGCCATATGCTTGGTGAGCACATCTAGATTATTGAATATCACCTCGAGCGGGTTGTTGATGCGATGCCCAAGACCAACTGCAAGCTCCCCTAACGTCGCCAGCTGATTGCGCCGGCGGATCTCCCGCAAGTCTTTGATGAACCCTATAGACCCGGATTCGTTTCCGCTGTCATCATAGATTATAGACGCGGAAATGGCCGCAGGTATGGGATCGCCGGTCTTTGTCACAAGGGTAGTTTCAAAATTTTTTACTTTTCCTCGCTCCCCGACCTTTTCACTACGCATCGCCGCCATGACGCGACGTGCTTCCTGTATGTTGGGGTACACTGAAGAAGCTACCCGCTTCCCATGAATCTCTCGAGAAGTATAGCCCAATGTCTCGTGCGCTCCGTCGTTATAGAAAATTATCTGGCCCTTGTGGTCGAGGGCAATCACAATATCAAGTGAACTTTCCAAAAGCCGTTCAAAGTACCCAGGGGGTAACCGAATTTCTCTTAGGTCTCTGTGAAACCCAATGGAACCAATCTCGACGCCGTCGTCGTCGTAGATCAACGAACCGGAAAAAGAAATTGGAATATGCTCGCCGCTTTTCGCCACAAGAACCGTCTCGAAATTTTTGACTTTCCCCCTTTCGCCTAGTTCATCACTCCGCATTGCATCGAGGACTCTCCGTGCTTCCTCGATGCTCGGGTACAACATGACCCGTTTCCCTTGTACTTCGTCTCGGGTATAGCCAAGAGTCGTACTTGCACCGTCGTTGTAGAAAATGATCTGACCGCGATGGTCTACAGCGATGACGATGTCCAAAGAACTTTCTAGAAGGCGTTCGAAATAGATGGAAGGGGGTTGAAACATGGAAGACCGCTTATCTGCCCAAGAAGAGTTGAAACTCCATTACTGCAGCAAAATTGTACCCCGCGCGTGCCGACTACTATCCATGTTAAGCCTCACGTTTTGGAATCGTCAAGCCCGCTCGTCGCTGGACCACACACGACGACCGCCTTGTATGCATATAATTCTTCTTGTGGTCTTGCTCCTTGCGGGGTGCTACTGGATCAAATACGAAAAGTTGATGCTCACACACGTAGATTTAATGGTTGCGATGACGAGCAAAATGACGAGATTACTCGACGAAGGAGACCCTATTACTCCCAATATGATGAACGAATTTCTCTATCCACTGGAACGTGCGCGCGACTACTCGCGCATCGCCGCAAAAGTCTTTGAAGGTGCCCCGTCACTCGAAGCGTTCAACAAACTTCTTGACAGTTATGACGCATTAGTCACGCATTTTGACCTGTCCCGACTGGATTCTGCCAGGTCCGGGGATTTTGCCTTGAGCACCAGCGTCTTTTTCAAACACGTAGGTCTGGTAAGAGCAGCAGTCAAATCAAAGGATTAATTCGGCTCACTGTACCGCTAATATTTCCGCTCTACGAACGGCAAACGGACCACGCGTTTTGAGTCTCTAACTCGCGCAAGGAGTTCCGAAATGTTTAATCCTAACTGAGGGTGGACTTGGGCCCCCGCAATCTCAGAGAGCGGTAACAGAACAAAACGGCGACGATGCATTTCCGGATGTGGGATTTTCAGATTTTCTTGATTCAAAACGCAATCATTAAAAAGAAGAATATCTAAATCAATCACGCGAGAAACCCATTTGCCCCTCAAACTTGAGGGGGGCCGTCCCATTGCAATTTCTATCTCCTTTAGTTGGACCAGAAGTTGTGGTGGTGAGAACTCTGTCGAAAGCTTGACGGCACCGTTAATATACCAACCAGTCGCGTCTCCCAGAGGCTCAGTCTCATAAAGGTCCGACCGCAAAATAACGGACGTGTTATGCAGTTCGGAAATCAAACCCACCGCCTTTTTATAGTGGTCCAATCGGTCACCGAGGTTTGACCCGATTCCAACGAATGCAGTGCTCAATGCCTCTCCCCACGAATGCTTAAACTCGGGCCCCGATGCCATGTAGTCCTGCGTTTTTGCTCCAAGAAAAAGTCTCTGCCGCTATCTCTACTACGTGTTTCCCTATAGCCAGAGAGGCTGTCGCGCCCGGCGATGGCGCATTCAGTACGTGTATCGCTCTCGGGGAGTTTGTTATCACGAAGTCATCCACCATCTCACCGCTACGCGTTATGGCCTGAGCACGGACTCCGCTCCCGCCAGGGCGCAAATCCGTTTCTCTTAGATCGGGCACAATTTTCTGCAGAGCCTTCAAAAAAGCCGATTTACTTAGTGACCGGAATATCTCCCCAAGCCCCGTCTTCCAGTACTTGCGGGCGACGGTGTGAAATCCGGGGAACCGAATGGTTTCCCACAGATCCTCGACAACGATATCTGACCAACTATAGCCCTCCCGGGCCAAGGCAAGGACAGCATTGGGACCAGCTTCCAGACGCCCATCGATAGAACGTGTGAAATGAACCCCCAAAAAAGGAAATGCTGGATCTGGGACTGGATAAATCAGATTCTTCACCAGATGGCGCCGCTTCGAGGCAATTGTATAATACTCCCCCCTAAAAGGGACTATTCGCAAGGTCACTTCCGCTCCGGCAAGTCTGGCAATTCGATCGGATTGGAGACCGGCACAGTTAATCACATTAGAAGCGTTTAAGGTCTTCGAATCCGTCTCCACTATGAGCTTATCTTCTCTTTGCAGAATTTGTCGAACAGATTGTCCACAGTCGATGGTGCCCCCGCTTGCACATACGAGAGACGCAAATTGCTGGGCCACGCGGCCATAATCCACAATACCCGTCTGCGGTACATAGAGTGCTTTGCTGCCGATAGCGTTCGGTTCCAAATCGCGAAGTCGTTCCGGTCCTATAACTTCTAACCCGTCTACCCCATTGACTGTGCCCCGCCTGTGAAGCTCATACAATCGAGGGAGCTCACTATCGGATTTCGCCACCACAACTTTGCCACAGCGCTCGTACGGTATGTCATGCTGGTCACAGAATGCCGTCAGGAGCCGTGCTCCGACCACACAATAACGCGCTTTCAACGAGTTGGGTTTATAGTAGATCCCAGAATGAATTACTCCGCTATTGTGGCCGGTTTGATGTGTCGCTAGCCGCGTCTCTTTTTCGAGTACGGCGATTCTTAGCCTGGGATAACTCCGAACTACTTCTAGCGCGGTCGCAAGCCCAAGAATCCCGCCTCCTATAATGATAAGGTCGAACCTGTCAGTCATGGCCACAATTGTTGCAAGAGAATTTGTGTCTCCGATGGTCTATACTACACTGCCGCTGCGCGTAAACAACACTCATGCTGACCGCAAAAATGGCCGGAATAAAAGAGATCCTCAATTTGGCGCTGCCTATAATTCTGTCAATGGCGTCTTACACCCTGATTGGTTTTGTGGACACTTGGATGGTGGCCCAGGTAGGCACCGAAGAAATTGCCGCGGCGATGCCAGCAGGGATCATTGCCTATACTTTGACCGCTTTCCCTTTAGGAATAACCCAGTGCGTCAGCACATTTGCCTCACAATCGCTCGGCCGACGGTCGCCAGGCGAAGGCTCTATCGTTGCTTGGCAAGGATTATACATGAGCATTGCCATAGGACTGTTTGTATTCGTCCTGTGGCCGTTCGCCCCTTATTTCTTTTGGTCGTTCAAACACGAACCTAGCATCGTCTTGCTCGAAACGACGTATTTCCGCATACGGTTGTTTGGCATTCTTTTTTCCGTCGCAGTCGGTACGCTAAACGGTTTTTTTTATGGCATGCATAGGCCACGGGTTCCGCTTCTAGCTATGGTCACGGCTAATTGTGTCAATGTCATCCTCGCCTATGCAATGATTTTCGGGGAATTCGGTTGTCCGCGTTTAGGCCTTGCCGGCGCGGCCTGGGCGATGGTTCTGAGCTTTGCGATTCAATTTGCGGTACTGTTCCTATTCTTTCTATCGGCACCTTATGCAATCGCGTTTGAGACAAGGACATCCTGGAAACCATGTTGGCCCTCTTGCGTACGGCTCCTGCGGGTAGGTTGGGCCGCGGGATTTCAGATGTTCATGGACGTCTTGGGCTGGGGACTTCTAATTATAATGATGGTGGGTCAGTTCGGCAAAGAACATCTCGCTGCCAGCAACATCACAATCCAGTACATGACTCTTTCTTTTATGCCGGCTCTAGGGCTTGGTCAGGCTCTTACGGCCATCGTAGGAAAATATATAGGGGAGGGAAAGCCTGACGTCGCGAAGGCAAGAGCCCGAGAAGCATTCTTGCTGACTATCCTCTACATGGCGCTCATCGCAGGGTGCATTTTTCTGTTTCGGTCGTCGCTTGCACGAGTATTTACCGCCGACCCTGCCGTTGTCGGAATCGCAAGTAATCTAATGATGTGCGCAATATTGCTCCAGCTATTTGATGGAACGGGGATTGTCTTTGCCGGCGCTCTCCGCGGAGCCGGAGATACTCGATGGATTGCAGGTCTCACTACCGTCCTGATACTCTGCGTTTTCACACCGCTGAGCGTAGGGTCCGTGCTTTTCACAGGTTTGGAATCGCTTGGGCCATGGATCGCTGGCACCGTCAACGTGTGCTTATTCAGCGCTGGGGTGTGGTGGCGTTTTTCGAGCGGAGCGTGGAAACGCATCGACATATTTTCCGTCCAAAAGGAACGTACGTCTGACGATACACACAGACATGGCCGCGGGACCCCAACTAATGTCTAAGCCTCATCATTTTCTACCTGATCCCATCGACTATTTTTCCTATGAGAAAGCTTCCACTACACTCAAAATGGGACTGCTCCCGCTCGACCTTAAAAACTGGATTGAAATCGACAGGAATTTTAGCAACGAATTAAGCGAGAAACGATTCTTGCTTTCAAAACGGCACGAAGACGTTTTCGCAACGCTTTCCGAGGCGATGCCTGGGTCATACGAAGTGCTCACCTTGCTTATAGAGCACCTGACAAAACAATTCCCGCAGTTTTATAAAGCAACAGACCAAAAGCTCCACAACCTGGTGACCGACGAGTTCTGGAGTCTCCCCCCCGAAGCGATGCACCCCTTAGAGCTGGCAGGAAGACTCATCCAAGAAGACTTATGCCTGCTCGGCTGGAGTGCACACAAAAACACTTATATATTAACCGGCGCTTCAGTATGTTTTCCAACGCGGTGGGTCCTCGCGGAAAAGATAGGGCAGCCATTGGAAAGGATACATCACCCGGTGCCGGGCTACGAAGATCAATTGGCAGACAAAGTAATAAAATTCTTTGATAGATTGAAGGTGCCCCGACCGGCATGGCGTCTCAACTGGAGTCTCATAAATGACCCATCACTGTTTCAACCCCGCGGCCACGGACGGCTGGAACGCGATACGACAATCACTACGCAAAACGCCGGCGAGAAACTCTGGATTCGTATTGAACGCCAGACTCTCCGCCGTCTCCCGCGGACCCGCGATATTCTTTTCGGGATCCGCGTTTACGTGTACCCGCTCAAAACACTCGCGACCCGCACTGAACGTGCGGCCCAACTTGCAAACGCCATTCGCGCCATGCCGGAGTCCCTTCGGACATATAAGAGTATCAGGCCCTTTTCCGACGCGGTCCTTGGCTGGTTAGACACGATCCAGGAAGATTGCTGATAAACCCGTCTTTCCTTTTTCTTCATGATTAATACCCGATGCACCAATGCAGGGTCCCGTACCCGTACGAACAATGGGGTTCCACTAACCGGTCAGGGATGCCTTCTATTCAGTTTCAAGCGCCCATGCCATTTCAGAATAACTCCTAAAACCGAGAGTGTCGTGCATTTCTTGCTTCCATCGCATTTCCATCGCGTCGTCTATCTCCGGAGTCATCTCCTCCGCATGACCCCCGATTTCGCCTCTTCTTACCTTCGATGAATCGCCGCCCGGGGGAAGGCCGCATTCGGCGTCCCTCCTCGACCGTAGTATATGATCGTCGAACTGCTCGGCATG
Organism: uncultured Enterobacteriaceae bacterium; assembly: GCA_964460065.1. Classification (GTDB taxonomy): domain Bacteria; phylum Desulfobacterota; class Binatia; order Bin18; family Bin18; genus Bin18. The sequence continues at coordinate 4,378 of CAYWPF010000072.1, read as the reverse complement.
CCGCTTCATAAACTCGAACGATGACTGTTCTATGATTAATTCGAACTCCTCCTCGTCAAGCTCGCTACCTAGAAATTTGGCCACTCTCACTACGGTACGTTCCAAATGCTCCCTCATAGCCTCGTAAGCTAGAAACAATACTTTCGGGTTGTGTCTATGCGGCCACCACGACCGAATATGGGCCCAATAACTCAGTTCCGGGGGACCCTCCAGGTGCTGGCCCAAGATGAATTCACGGAGAGATATTGTTCCCCTCTCAAAAAACCACCCCTCAAGAAAGTGGTAAGCAGAAACGGCCACGTCCTTCGGGTCCCTAATAATATATATATAACGGCAGCCTTTTGGAACTTTTTCCCAAGGCAAATGGCTCTTAAACAGCCGTACGTGTCCAGGTTGTGTCGCATCCAAAGGAATCCCCATGTCCTCCGCGAGCTCGATCCACGGCACAACCGCCGTAATCTCCTCGAAGGACATATCTCCTTTCGTGCGCAATCCATGCGTAATTTGCTGCATCCATGTTGTTCCACACTTTGAATATGGCGAGATTATGATATCCGACGGCCTCGCACGAAACGCGAGCCCGTTCCTGACACTTGATGGCGTTACGAAGCGACGCAGTCTAAGCCCGAGTTCCTTTAGTGTCCTGGCGCGCGTAAATGAACCAGTCACGAGCACCTCCTCCTTATTCTGTGCAAAGCCTTATCATATTTGTTATATCCTCGCACTCAGCCAATCCCATAGAGAAACGTGAAAACCCCCGCCCCGACCCACGCATAGAGAATTAGAAATAAGTATGGGCGAGCGAGCGCCCATAAATTCCACGCGCCGGCTCAGGCGGGGCTTTCGTTATCGGTAAAGGGGCGTACAATGCGGAAATAGCATGCAAGAACTTACAATATTAGGTGGTCCCGTGGGCGAACTTCTGAAAAAGCATAGACACACCATCGCCGTAGCCGAATCCTCGGCCGGCGGAATGATCTCGGCCTCGCTTCTCTCCGTCCCGGGCGCGTCTAAATATTTTCTAGGCGGTGGAGTCATCTACACTCACCAGGCCCGCCGCATTTTTCTTGGCTTACCAGACACGGCCCTTGCTGGAATACGGGCGAGCACAGAAGATTATGCACTCAAGTTGGCAACACAAGTGCGAGAACAATACAACACAACATGGGGATTGAGTGAGACCGGTGCGACCGGCCCGGCTGGCAACGCCTATGGAGACGCCGCTGGACACGCATGTTTTGCACTCGTCGGACCAGTTCGAGAAACCTTAACCTTAGAGACCGGCAGCACGGACCGGGAGGCGAATATGTGGGCCTTCACAAAGACCGCCCTGGAACTGTTGAAAAGCTCGATCGCAAACACTACTAGTTAAGGGCATCCTTATGATCGCACGGACAGGAACCACTGTATTCTTTGGCGTATTGATTATCGGTTGCGCGATGCTTTCATTAGCAAAGCCCGTAAAAGCTCAGGGTGGTATCGGTGTCGGAGGCGACCGCCCGTCGGCTAAAACCCGGCGTTTCCCGTTCAAGGTGGAAATTACCGGTTTCCTCAATACAGCTCCTGCGCCGGACGCTCTAGCCGTTCTCGGACTGGGTCTGACAGGATATCGAGGCGAGTTCCAACTGGAAGTAACGCAGGTGGCGGCCCCTAATTCGCCGGGTTTAACGCCACGGCAAATACTTCTGCACCGCGTCGGAAAACGAAGGGCAGATCTTGACGTCACCGGCCCTCGCAGCATGTTGGATAAGATCGCTCAATCCCAACCGGGGACACCCCTAGAGTTAACAGGTTGGTATGCCCAAAGAGACGGGGAATTCCGACTTGACGAGGTCCGGATCGTCGGTTTTGAGTAAGCGTTTGAGCCGAGCAAACAGCGATCCCAAGTGCTGGCCGAGTACTCGGATCTCGTTTTCAATTGTCCTTATGCGGCGGCTCTATCGCCGACTACCTCTTTCGGCGCCTTGATACCCATCGCACTCAGTTTGCTAATCGCACGGCCGCTCAAAAGTCCTACCTTATTCATATTGCCCCACAACGCTGCGTGAAAGTCCTTCTTAAAAAAGGTACGGAACGCGACATATTCATTCTTTTTTGCGACTTCGTGCCTCATCAGCCGTATGTCCTCAATCTCCGAACTATTAAAGCCCACGGCCTCGTAGGCTTCTTTTGGGAATTGTCCCTGGAGCAATCCGGCGGTCGCCTCACACGCGAAGTCTTCAACTTCAATCAACTCTTTCTCTGATAATTCCTCGACTTGTTCAGGTAAACTCAGCATACCGAATCCCATATGCCGGGCTTCATCAGCAAGAATTCTGTGGCAAATTTGGCTAATGAGTGGATCAGGACTATGTTCGGCAAGCATCCGAAACAATGACACAGCTAACGTTTCCGCGACAAGTTGCGTACCTACCGTTTTAAGGTACCACTGCGGTGTTTCTAGCACGTGATCAAACATGCTTTTTAAGTTTGGTGACAGAGGATACGTGAATCCTACTTTCTCATACATATACCGCGCGAGCACCTCCGAGTGTCGTGCCTCGTCCACCACTTGGGTTGCCATAAAAAACTTCGAATCTATACCCGGAACGACGTTAGCTATTTGGCCGCACACCATCAGCGCAAATTCCTCACCATACATCAACTGGCTGATTCGCCAGGCAGAGAAATGTCGATTCAGCTCTAGGCGGCCTCTTGCGTCTAACCGGTCCCAATACTTTGTTCCGAATATATCGATTAATCCGTCCGGCAAAATGCCGACTTCTGGGTCCCCGCCGGAATCCCAATCAATGTCGGCGGAGGCATTCCATTGGTTGCGCTTCGCCTTCTCATATAAATTGCGCATATCTTCACTCTGGACATTGAGTACTTGAGTGAATACTGCATCCGACGTTGCTTGAACAGTGTGCGTCTGCGGCATACCGAACTCCTAGATTCTTGCTATTAATGGCCTCGCTGATTCTACAAGGCCGCCGGCCATGGGTAACTGAGGCAATGTTAGCTGTCAAGTCAACTTCTGTACAGACGGAATTCACTATCGGTCACCTCCTGCTGGAACCCTTTTCGAGCCTCGAAATCCGAATAGAGAATTAGTGCTCGGGATCACGCTTATCACGGACCCCGAGTGCCTGAACAACCGTCGCCAGCGTCCATTCTGCTTCGCCGTACTGTGGAAATCGTCTGCTTAGTTCGAGAGCGCCCATCGCGGATAAAGTCTGCTCCATGCCCCGTGCCATCACCGAGGGAAGGCCCTGGTACTCTAAGGTAGCTGCCAGCTCGCCCATTTCCTCAGCCCGCCTAGCTGCATGAAAGGGATACGTGGGTACTAGCCAATCCAAAGACTCCATGATTCCTGGAAACAGTTGCCGGTAACAATCCAACAAATCATCAATAAATCCATATTGATGTGCAGAAGCGACCAATTCACTAAATACAGAAACTAAGCCCTTATTGAGGCCCGAGAACAACATCTTAAAGGCCGACGCCTCACCATCTCGGTCTCCCAATACGTGTATCGCCAAGGACTTATCAAAGACTGTAACAAATTGCGCAGCCTCGGTACCGCTTACATAGAAAACGCAACGCCCTCTGACATCGTTCGCGGGACCTATGATACACGCGTCTAAGAACGGACATCCCGCATCAAGCACGATTTGTTTTGCCATCGAAACCGTCATAGGAGATACTGCATTGGCCTCAACGAACAGGGGGGATTTCCCCATGTCTTGCGCGGCAGCGGCTACTTGACGCGCCACGTCCAAACTCGCCGCCGGCGGCACAATAGACATAATAACGTCCGCGACGTCTACTAAGCTGTCTATTCCCGCACACTCATCGAAGTGCGCGGTCCGGCTCAGACGCCGCGTCCGTTCACTTCTGCCGAATAGGGAGGTAAGGATAGTGAAGCCGTCTTCCCTTAAAACCTTCCCTACGCTGTGCCCCATATCCCCAGGATAAAGTATGCCTACGGTTTTCATACCGTGTGTTCCTCTTTTTCTTAGTTGATCCAAAGGTGAGGTATGCCCCGGTTGCCACGGATCAGGATCCAAAACTCGATCCCTACTACCCACTTTCGGTACCTCCCCGTCCTCAAGTATGATGTATCGTATGTTATGGGTTAAAGTAATATCAGTCTCCCTCGTGGTAATAGCCTCTTTGACCTGGGTTTGGACGGGTACACCGTCCTATTCGGTTTACAGAATTCAGGAAGCCCTTAAAACTCGAGATTACGCCGTTTTTTCGGAATACGTAGATATACGGAGTGTTGCAGGCCACGCTGTTGTCGAGCTAGGCCAGAAATATTCCCCCCTTAACGGGGAGACGAAAGCCGAAGACAACGGCTCCCTCAGAAATCTGCTAAAACAAGGTCTCCAACAGC
>CAYWPF010000071.1:0-6454 GCA_964460065.1 uncultured Enterobacteriaceae bacterium | reverse complement strand
AAAATTCCTTGCCCTGGCAAAAGACGATGAGGAATTGGGCGCCATGCAACAGATCCTGCAGGCCGCAACGTTGCATCCTCCACATCGTTTGCCCGATCGCACACCCTCACAAAAAAGAGCGTTGCATCGCGAATCCGCCGCCCGATCGAAGGCCCGCCGACATCGAATAATGAGATATGAAGAGTACGTGAAGACGTTCGGAAATCATGCCGACGCAGCGAAGGAAGTGTTGATGGCGGTAGAAGATTCGCGACGACTTCCCAAAGACCGTAAAAGATATCTCCTCCGGGAGCTCCCGAAAGATTTCAAAAAAAAGCGATAACGTTCCATTAACGTTAGTTATCGATCACCCCAAAATTGGCATTGCGCAGCTTTCTGATGAAGACTGCTCAGTATGAAAACACAAGCAGCGCAATTCCTTGATCTCCGTCAAGCCGAGGCAGAATATCCACTGAGTCGGCGCAAACTCCAACAAGAAATCACCAATGGGACGTTGCCGGCCTTTCGGGTGGGCGGGAAGCTCATTCTCCGTCGTACCGATATCGAACGGTTCCTGACTGCACATCCTGCCGTCGCGGATATTGATGCGATCGTGGAAGATACGCTCGCTGATCTCATGAAAAAAGATGATCCGTAGTGTCGTGACGGAGGGTTATCCAGCGCGCAAAAACAGAAATACCCGACCAACCTACAATAACTAATCGGGCATCACGGTAAGGACATATCTATGAAAAATACCAACATAACGATAGGAGAACTACCATTTTCTCTTGATGATCCTGCCTTCAGCGGCTTGTTGGGTGACATCGTGCGGGCCGTCGATCCTTACACCGAGGCGGATCCTTATGCAGTGCTCTTCACCCTGTTGACGTTGTTTGGCAACGTGATCGGTCCGAATCCGCACTTCTTCGCGGAGAAAACACGGCACGGCTTGCAACTCTTTGTCATTCTCGTTGGCGCGAGTTCGACGGGTGGATAAGGGCAAAGCCTCTCGACACCGTTGGCGCTCTTCGAGCAGGTCGACCCGGACTGGCTGGCGGCGTGCCGTTGCAGTGGCTTATCGACGGGCCAAGGGCTAATGCGATTTGCCGAGCAACAAAATCCCAAGGAAGAACCGCGTATCCTGGTGATAGAAGAGGAAATATCCGGAGCGCTGAAGCAAATGCGACTACCGGGGAATATTCTCAGTCAAACGATCCGTCATGCGTGGGACGGGGCCGACTTACAGACGCTCACAAAATATCAGCCAGTAAAAGTGCAGGGCGCCCACATTAGCCTGATCGGCCATATTACGCAGATTGAGTTACACGACGTCCTGACCTCCACGGAGCACGGAAACGGGTTTGCCAATCGGTTTCTATGGCCGCTGGTGCGCCGCGCGAAATTGCTCCCCGATTCGAAAGGGATACCGGATGCGGAACTAATACCCCTCGTCGCGCGCATGAAGCAGGCTGTCTCGTATGCTCAGCAAGCCGGTGAAATGGGATGGTCTCCCGAGGCGTCCCAATGGTGGTCCCAACTATACGAGCAACTCAGCACGTACCCGCCGGGCATCTCCGGAAGCATTATGGCCCGGGCTATCCCGCAAACGCGGCGCATGGCATGCCTCTTTGCACTGGTCGCATGTTCGTCCACCATAGAAAGAATACATCTCGAATCTGCGTATGCCGTGTGGCAACGTAACGCGCAATCTGTCCAGTGGATTTTTGGCACCAGGTTGGGCAACGTGCTGGCTGACAACATCCTTGTATATCTGCGTGATCAATACCCGGAATGGACCGCGCAAACCGCAATTCATAGGCACTTTGATGGTCATAAGAGAGCGGCAGAACTGCACGATGCGCTGCAATTCTTGCTGAGCGTTGGCCTCGTCGACACGGAAAAAAAGGAAACGTCTGGAAGACCGGTCCAGTTGTGGCGAGCTGTCCCATCAGACACCGGAGAAGGGCCCACATGATGTTCCCGCCCGTGCCTCAGAGACGGACTTAATACGCTTAATTCGCTTAACACGCAGGTGAGACACTCTAAATTTTCTACACATATATTTCATGTAAAAGTAATAAAATATTAAGTGTTCTATAAGGAAGAAGCACTAGCGAAAAAAGCGAAGAAAGAGAATTAAGTCCCTACATACCGTGCGTGTCGGGTATATTTTTGGAAACCAGGCAGGATGAGAGGGGTGGATCATATACTGACAGCGCCAAAATGACAGCGAACACAAGCACATCGTTAGCGCCAGAGTGGGGGGTAAAAACTCTTACAGCGCAGTAGATTCGCAAAGGTTCTTGCAAACATAACAAGAATTAAATTCGACAAAACTCGGAGGAATCGAAAGGCATTCCGTGGATTCTGAGAGAATTTGATAAAACTGATTGCTAAATTAAGTAAAATTGGAAATATAAAAGAGATTTAAATTCATATAGTTAGAGGGGTATAATATTCTACCTGCGCCATATTAGGGTTACTAGAGATTTTTTATCGCTATACAATTGACTTGTTGCCGATTTTTAGTTATATGGAAATACCGTGATCGTTGATACGCAGGCGGAAGTTTTGAAGAAACTAAGTGAACACCTAAACTCATGAGTACCCCGGACTCTCCAAATGATAGGGGGCGAAAGGACAGGATTCTGCTTCAAGAGGGTATGCCTGCCGCTGCGTCCAAAAAAAAATGGACAGGCCAAAGACGGAGAAAACTCGCGGTGCGTATTCTCCGAAAGGAAAAAAAGGAGAGACGCGGGGTACCAATCAGCTTTGTTTCGGAGGCAGGGCGCAAAGCGGGTGATACGGCGTCGGCCGGCACTTATCACAAAGTATTTCTAAAATTACGGCAAGATGGTCTTGTTGAGAGCGAGACCATTACGGATCGACGCACGGGCAAAAAGATTAGGCACTATGAGCTTACCCCTCGCGGGTGGAGCACTGACCGCTTTCTCGACTTAGAAGAAATAAAGGATTGGTACCCGGAGAGTGAGAACGTTCCCGCCGAACGTGTGATTCGTGAAGATAGAATGGAGCCTGAGGCTGTTAAGCACTTCAGCCCTGCTGCCACCGGACGCAACACGACGGACCAAGAGAAGGAACGGACGAACCCGGATGAAACCGGGCAAATAGTAGCGGTCGCTGAGGATGGGGAAGTAACCCTTCGTAAGGGGCGTAAGTCTGTCTTTGTTCCAGCCGAAGTTATACAGGCCACGCATCGGCACGTTTCGGAGGCGATGAAGGAGGAACCCGCACTCGAGCTTTTTTGTGAGACAATTATGGACGCCGGGGAACGGATGCACAACGAGGCAGCTCGCTGGTTAGATAAGCGGGATCATCGGGCTGAGAAATCCAGTGAGGACGGCTTGTACGGCCCGGAGGGTCAGGAGGCAGACAGAGGGTTTCAATTTTGGAGCTATTATACCAAGACGCGCCTCGGTCTACCGGAAAAATGTGCGAGATTTCCCGGGAGCTTGGAGGATGCGGTTCGCGAGCTCGCCAGGGAACGGAAGCGACAACGAGAGGGCAGGTATTGTGATCGAGACGAGCTACACGAGGTGCTCCAGAAAAGGATCCCGCCTGGCGCGCGTTTGGTGGAGGAGTACACGGAAAAATCAGAGAAACGCGACATAATAGCCGGGGTGGTGATAAGCGAATGGCAGGCGGGCAATGTAATCCGCACAGATGGGGAAGATATTGAACGGCCCAGTACTCAGCCGCTGGCGACAGTTGACATAACGCTGGCTCTTGCCGAGGAGGAGAAAGAATCGGGCAGCTCGAAAGTGTATTGGGCTGATACCCTCGATCCCGATATCCCTGGGGATGATCATCGTTATCGGGGCGCTAAGTCGCTTAAGTCTGCCCTCGGACATATGGGAATGAGTGACCCGGAGTTTTTACGAGACTCTGTGCTACGTTCATACGCGCGACGTACCGCTTTATGTTCGGGGTTGCTGGGTTCAAACGCAGACTTTCCTGGCCCATACTGTGACCTTCTGTTTGTCGACCAAGATTTGATGAGTTATTGGGATTGGCCCGAACCCTCGAGAGGTCGGTCGGTCGTCGACGTGGTGCAGAAAATTGCGAAAACATGTCGCGAGCAAGGGAGGACTCTCGTTGTTCAGCCGGGCCCAAAACCCGGCCCTCTCTACGGTCCTGTCGTGGCTTACTATGCAAAAAATTTGGCGGCAAAACGCGGAGTTCCAGAACCGGCCCACAGTGACTTTTCGTATGAAACGTACGGAGAACTCTGGGAATGGGCATCGAAAGAAGCGCCAGATTTGGAAGGCGTTATGATGGAACGGCTCCTGGATCCGGCGGAAAAAGTGCCAGGGTCGAAAGCACACACTGCGCCCATATTGGCGCCGATGGAGTGTCCGAAGTGCACGGAGTGTCACGCAGTGCTTCGTCCCGAAGCTGAGGGCCAAGGTCAGACTAAGGATTTTAAGACAAGGAGGGAGCATTACGAGCAGTTTGATACGCAAGAGGAGCTTCAGGTGCACGTGGAATGGGAATATCGCGATTCACCCCGTGACGCACGGGAAGCCGTCGAGCACTGGCAGAGTTGGCAGAGTCGGCAACCAGGCCGGTTCGAGAAACAATTGTATCACTTCCGGCGACTGGCGGAAGGGAAGTCGAACCTGAAACCTACTTCCCCGCGTTCTCCACTTTGGAAGGCATATTGCAACGTGGCGTCGCGCACTGAAACGAGTAACGGGGCCTACGCTGGTGCCGTCGAGTTGCTGATTCCTGATCCAGGAAACCATTCCACTCCCCTCGACGAGGTTAACAGCCATTTGGATCGGATGATGGCGTATTTGGTCGCACACTCTGATCAATCGTCAACCAAGTTTGGGGCCGCAGGTTTGACCCCGTTGCACGAGATGGCACAGGGGGTTTTCCCCGAGTGGCACGCTGTCGCCATCAGCCGTGCCGAAGAACAGTGGGCTGACGAGATTCAAAAAAGATTTTTAATTACGGACGAATTTTTGAATATCTTCTGGCGACCTGAGGACATGAATTCCTCATGCGAAGTGAAAAGCGTTCGTTTCAGCGAGCTTTCCCAACTGGACATTTACATGCTCAGGAGCCAGCCAGGGTTTTCGGTGCCTTAAAGGAGGTGAAAAAATGTGATTCGAATTTTGAAGAATGGAAACAAAAGTTGGTGAAGGGAAGCTGACACTCCCCCTCACCGTAACCAAAAGAAATCACCGGAAAGTGAGGTTTGGTTGTGGCGACAGTATCAGAAACTCAAGGAAAATTCCATTGCTCGGCGGCAACATTTGCCCCTGGGCGTGAGATTGTCGGGGGATTCGCACCCCTCCCGGCCGATGTCAGGCCTAGACACGCGCCCCATCCAGTCACGGTACGGAAAGTGGCAGATGCGGCGCCCCTTCTAACACAATTGCAATTGTTACCTTCCGAAGTTGTCGTTCTGTGCGATCAGCGCGCCACGAGTGGGCGCAGCATACCAAAACCGCAACGACGGAACAGTCGAAAGTCCTCGGCGTTGAGTCGGCGGGCTACTTCGGAATCCACTCAGTTGCCGCTATTTCCCACGGAATTAGGCAACTATGACCAAGGAGAATGCTAATGCAATACGAAACGACGTCTAATTCGCCGACCGGTGAAGCGGGAAATTTAAAGCCCAACACCAATATTCCATCGAAGACCGATTCTCGGCCGGGGCAGAACGTGTCCCCTGTACGGCCTGGACGTAATGACCTGTGCCACTGTGGATCTGACCTCAAGTACAAAAAGTGCTGTTTAGATCGCGAGGTACTTTCCGATGGCGACCGAACGTACAAGGACCTGAGCTATGCCCAACTTTGGGAGCAAATCGTGCGTGACGATCGACTCGTGGGAAAGGTGGCGTCGAGCGATTACGATACCAAGAACGTTTTTACGACAGACGCCTTGCGTAAGCACGTTGGGGGTGTACCGCGTGGTTGTCTGTTGGCAGGTGCCGACCCTAAATCCCCAGAAAATATAACCCTCGTCCGAGCGCAGAACAATGCTCCAGTACCGCTTGCGAACGAAACCGCGCTGGTGACATTGGAGATATCAAAGTCTCTCGGAGGCGACGAATCACCGGGGATCCTACCTGACCCCTACACCCAACATTCGATGCAGGTTAAGGCGGTCATATGCAGAGTAATGGGCACTCTTTCTGAGGGCCCTGATGGGAAGCCTGTTTTTTCGGCGGACGTAGCTGATATCGGCTCCGCGACGGGGGAGGCTGTCTATAAGCCTGCTGGTCGTGCGCTGGGATATCTCATTAACCAGGCGAAGGTGTGTTCTAGTCGTGTTTCGTTGGCAGCGCCGCGGCGTGTTGGGCTACTACGGTATGCTGATAGCCAACCTGAAGGCACGATGACCGATGTGGATGTGTATCTGCGATCCGAGGATACGATTCGTTCTCGGACCGGAATTGTTGGCCAAACCGGGTCGGGTAAGACTAATATGATGCAAC
>CAYWPF010000070.1:0-3417 GCA_964460065.1 uncultured Enterobacteriaceae bacterium | reverse complement strand
TGGCGAAACAGGAAAGCAAGTTGCTGCGTACTGCGTCGCGAATGGAAACGGATGACGGCGCATTAATCGAGAAAGCATAAACAAGCTCATCTTTGTTCAGGGGCCACATATGGGGTTTTTACGTGACCAATGTGCAGTCCGGCCGTGGTGGATAAACATCCTTTTTCTCTGGTGTCTCATATTGACGATTGTTGTACCCATCGAGGTTATTTCCCGCCCATTCGAAAGTGATATCGAAGTGTGGTTCGGTGTTGAGCTTTTCGGCTGGTGGGCAAAGGTGGGTGGGCTCGCCCACGCCATTCTCTTCACGGTGGGGAGCTGGGGCTTTTTCAAAATGCGTTCTTGGATGTGGCCCTGGTGCTCGGTTTACGTCGCCCAGGTAGCATTTAGCCATCTTGTTTGGAGCGAGTTGAGTCCTGCCGGCAACGGGATATACGTAGGAGTGATCCAAGCCGCAGCATATTTAGCGCTCGCCGTCTGGATCTGGAAATCAAAGTCAGAGTTTCGCAGACCCGACTCTCTCGAATCTGTTCCGGCAGGCCTTACACCGTAGGTTCCCTTTTATGCCACTCTGTGGCCTGCTCATACGCGTGGGCTGCCTGCATGATTGTACCCTCTTCCCCATGACGGCCTACCAATTGTACACTTAACGGCAGACTCTCCGGCGTAAAACCACACGGCAGGTTTACCGTGGGATTTCCGCTGAAGTCCATAGGCGCCGTAAACGCAAGCAAAGCCGGAATATCTTCTGGCTTCAGCACCGCCTGAGGCGAGAAGTCCTTTATAGGCATTGGCGGAGTCGCCATGGCCGGGCAAACTAAGACGTCTACCTCCTGTAATACCTCGTCAATTAATCGGCGCGTGTGCTGCCGCGCTACATGCGCCTTGACGTAATGGGCTCCGCTAACTTTAACTCCATCCTCCAACAAAGCACGAAACGTAGGACCGTACTCTGCACTGCGCGACGGAAACGTTTCCGAATGAGCGGATGCTGCTTCGGCGGCACACATCGCATGCCAGAGCGGAGTAGCATCGTTGATACCAGAAACGTCAACCTGGTGAATTTCCGCACCCAGCGCTTTAAAAACGTCAAGCGTGGCTAGAACCGCATTACGTACCGCTGGATCCACCCCCTGGGAACAATAACCCTCATCCACTCCGCTGCGAATGCCCAGCACCCCATTATATATCGTGTCCATATAGTCGCGGACGGGCTCTCGTCGCGTAGTCGGATCATTAGGATCAAACCCGGCGATCGTTCGTAGGATAACAGCCGCATCTGCGACGCGCCGGGTCATAGGGCCAATGTGATCCAAACTTTCCCCAAGCGGGAACACTCCGTACCGGCTTACCTTTCCATAGGTCGGCTTTACCCCCACGATGCCACACGCAGCAGAAGGAAATCGGATGGAACCACCTGTGTCCGACCCCAGCGATCCAAAACACAGGGACGCAGCCGTCGCGACACCTGATCCGCTCGACGAAGCACCTGGCCAGTGTTCATCGCTCCACGGATTAACTGGGGGTTGCATCGTCGGGTGATACCCTGACAACGCGAACTCTGTCATCGCCAGTTTTCCCAGCATAATCGCTCCGGCGTTGTATAATCTATCCACCACCGTCGCATTATAACCAGGCCTAAAATCTGCATACATCGGCGAGGCTGCCGTCGTGGGTATATCTTTCGTGTAACAGAGGTCCTTCACGGCAATAGGTACCCCATGCAGAATTCCGCGATAGTCGCCTTTTTGGATTTCCGCCTCCGCGGCACGAGCCTGTTTCAACGCAAGTTCCTGAGTGACCGTGATATAACTATGCAACCCCTGGTCCAACGCTTCAATCCTATCGAACATTGCCTGCGCCAGTTCCACGGGTGATACTTTCTTGTCGCGGATCAATTCGGCAACACTGGTAAGCGTCATACGGCATAGATCGGATACTTGTGTCATTCTTCGGCCCCCCTTTGCCATTACCCTTAACATTTTCCAGTACTTTAAGAAAATGCTAGATTGTTATTGATGGTCCACCATCCACAACTCTTGCTCGCGGCTAAAACTTTCAACTCAGGGTTTTTTTTCGAAGCCCACGAACACCTCGAAGAAGCGCTCGAAAGCGTCGAAGAGGATGATCAGGTCTGGCGCTTGTTCGTTGCGCTCATTCAAATTTCAGTCGGGTACCACAAGCTGTCACACCATTACGCTGGCGGACCCACGATGTTACAAAAGGGACTCGAGAAACTTAAAGAACTACCGCTAGACTGTGGCGGCGTGCGAATAGACCTTCTGTTAACTAAGATTCAGGAAGACCTCACCATTGTCGACGGCACAATTTCTGAGGCGCCAAGAATCCGCTTGTCTCGGATACGAAGCTCCGGAGCGGCAGAAAGGGAGCCCCCCGCCTGCCACAAAACCTGACGGTACGCCGCTTTACCAAATCTGTCACCACATGAGCATTCTTTTATCAATCCTTGGCCTAGGCGCGATTCTCGGAGGATTCCTTCTAGCGGCTAAGCCGGGCCTGATCGTTTCGATGTTGTCCACATTCGGAGACTCATTCGGCCTCTATCTCGCCGCCGTCGGTGCTCGTGTCGTACTGGGTTCTCTATTAGCCTACTACGGCAGCCTGTCCAGTTATCCGGTTTTCGTTACGGCACTTGGATGGGTGACACTGGCCGCAGCCGTTGCGTTAATACTCATACGCCACCGTGGATTTAAACAGATGATGCACTGGAGCCTCGGCACACTCCACCGTTACGCCCGGATGGTCAGCCCCTTAACAATCCTCCTTGGCGCTTTCCTCTTCCACATCGGCTGGACCACCAGCTTTTGCATTCCCTAGACTTTTGACAGCAGACGCCTACACATCTCGGCAAAGCGTTTCGCAGTGGGCTACCTGATCCAGGATTTTCCACTTCTCATACTTTTAAAATAGCCCCCTGGCGTTCCAACCTCTCCCGGAGGACTTCCACATTTACTGATTTTGCACGCGATTGGCATTCGACGGACAGAGCTGCAGCAACCCCGGCGGCCTGACCCGTTGCCATGCAACAAGGTATTTCCTTTGTCGCATGGTGAACCCTGTGGTCAACGGATATACAACGTCCGGCCGTAATTAGATTTGAAAATTCCTTCGGCAATAAAGAACCATAGGGGATATGATAGAGTGCCCCATACTTGGTCCAGTGTCCCGTTATCGCGATGGTGTCTTGGCGCTCCTTGTCCATCTCTTCTCGGGTGAGCACGTATTCACCCACCAGGCGGCGACATTCAGAGCTGACTAGCTGATCCGCAATATGACAAAGGTACGCGTCCTTAAAAGCGGGGACCGTTTTTCGCAGCTTGTCTACTTCCTGCATGACCTGCTTGCGACATTCAATCTCAGCGTAAGTTAAATCTTCCGGGTCCGCAGCATCAATTT
>CAYWPF010000069.1:0-5438 GCA_964460065.1 uncultured Enterobacteriaceae bacterium | reverse complement strand
ATCCTCTCGAGCTTTTCCGAACAATTCTACGGCCGGCGCAATTTCTGCAAGGGAGAATGTCAAATTCATTAGCCTCACGGCATCCGCGGGCAAATTATCGATCGGCAAAGCATTCAAGTAATCTATAATATCATCCATTCGGGGTACAACGGCCTCGTAAAAGGCGCGGGCTTCCACCATATCAGTGGTTTGCCGCTTTTGCGTTCTCTCCGCTTCGGTGCAGAGCGACCAATCAATAAATGCTTCTAAGTCTTGAAAAAGTTCCGGTAGGCTATTAGTCTTCATCCCGCAGACCGCTCTGCGTCGCAATAGAATCTGACATATTCCTCGCCTACGCGGTAGGCATGCCGCACGCATATTTCTTGATGCTGTAAAAGGATTTCCTGCTTCGCGCCAGAAGAAAGCACCTCCTGCATATGTTCTAACGTGGTGCCATCCTCCAATAATATATCTCTGAGGAGAACCTTGCTGTATTCTTGGCTGAACCGTTGCCCGGCATTTTTGGCCTTTGGGAAGTAGGTACGCGTTTCCCAAATCGTACGATCTTCAGCAATCGGCCAGAAATGATGCGTAAGATACGTCCCGTTCGTTGGAAATACAGAGAAATTGGGGAAAATCCAGAATACGTCGATCGACCAATCTTTCCGCCTGGTTGGATTCACACCATTTGGGAGATCATCCATCGACTGGCCTCGGTCCACCATCACTGAGCTGCCATACTGATAAGCCATCCCTTCAACCCTAGTCGGTTTATAGTTTAGGTTCCCGTATGACGATGTGCGACGGTGTCGTTTATACAGATCTAAACTAAGAAAATGGCAATACGGGTTCGTCTCACTAGTAAAAGCCGGGGCTGCCGACTCCTTATGCCGTACGGGGAAATGATAACCTTCCTGGAAGGCATCTTGGCAGACCTTCCAGTTGGCTTTGACCTCAGCTCTCCAGTAGAATGTGGTGAGCGACATTTCGTCGAATGGGTAGCCGTCCAAAGCCGGAACCACCTCACCAAGGTACTCTCTCAGCGTCTCGGACGGATCGGGATCTAGATGTATAAACACAAAACCCGCCCACGAATCCACTGAAACCGGCGTAAGCGCAAGATTCTCTTTTTTGAGTGCAAAAAAACGGTTCTCATCCGGCACCAACTTAACCTGACCTGCTAGATCATACGTCCAACCATGGAACTTGCAGGTAAATTTTTTACACGACCCAGACTTTGCCCATGCTACCTTGTTACCCCGGTGAGAGCACATATTGTGGAAGGCATGGATCCGACCCTTTTGCCCGCGTGCCACAACGATAGAAGTTTCGCACACCGGCAAGTCATACACGAAATAGTCGCCTTCTCGCGCTATTTGCTCCACACGTCCGACATTGAGCCAAACCTTACGGAAAATACGTTCTCGCTCCAGTTCAAAATATTTGCGGGAGACATACGGTTCAATCGGGACCGGTTCGGTCCCCAATTCTGGGTACTGATCACTCCATCGATCCTCTACCGGCTCCGTCATCCTATTTCCCTCGGCGGACTATCGGATGCAGACCTTCCGAAAAGACCTGCGGCCGAAATTACATCCTTCCCTGATCGCTAACGAGGGACAATATTCGCCCCTCTCCTCTACACCTACAAAATGCGACGCCTATTCTAGCCGGCAACAACCAAGGCCGGTTCAGTACCCCCAACACGAAAGTCCTCTCGGTGTAATCCCGGCATCACTTCCGATGCGAAATCACGCAAATTCTGTTCGGCCCGCTCAACTGGCATGCCCCCATATTTAAATATGCCGATAAAATGCTCCGTATCGACTTTATTTTTTATGTACTTAATCTTCTCGAGACACATCTCAGGCGTTCCGACGCACTGGAAGCTGATAAAATAGTCGTTCACAGCCTCATTGCCCATCTTCTTACTGGCCTTGCCCATCTGATCATAATATTCGTATCCCTTTACCCCCTGATGCGCACCATGTGAGAAGCCGTAATGTTGGTCGGCCGACTGCCAATATGCCCCCATGTATTTTCGCGCCCCGTCCATGGCCTTGCCCTCAGTCTCGTCAACATAAACAAAGCAACCAACTATAGGCTTAACGGGCTTCTTGCCCAAACTGAGGCATAACTCGTCGTAACGCTGAAGCTCCTCAGCCGTCGTGTCCCAATCACGCTGCGGCAGGACTAACACACCAAAACCTAGCTTGGCCATAATTTCCGCTGACTCCGGACTGATCGCCGCGCCGTACATACGACCGGTAAAATCGGTATGAGGTCGCGGTCTTATACTCATCTCAGGAATCTGGAAAAATTTCCCGTCATATGAAAATCGAGAATTTCGCAGGGCCTTGGTCACAACCTCCGCCGCTTCCGTAAAACGAGCCCTCGACGTATCCATTGCGACGCGGAAACCGTCGTACTCTATCTGGGCCGCACCGCGGCCAAATCCAAGCAGCAAGCGGCCCCTCGATTGAATATCTAGCATTGCGATCTGCTCGGCCACCCTCACTGGATCGTGCCAGGGTAATACCACAACTGCGCTACCCAGCTGAATACGAGACGTGCGGCCCGCCATAAAAGTTAGGTATTGGAGCACGTCCGGCACCATGGTGTAGTCGTCGAAATGGTGCTCAACACTCCACAAAGAATCGTATCCTAGCGGCTCGACCAAATCGGCTAGTCTCTGCTCTTCCCAGTATACTTCGCGATCGGGCTTTGGCTGACCCAGATTCTGGTTTATGATGTCTGCACCAACTCTCATGCTATCCTCCTCATGCTCCGATACAGGTTTCTTTCGGTACTAATCCCGTATCATCTGCTGGATGACATGGTGACTGTGCCGGACAAGGAGTTCCTCATCCTGTAACACAAATTCTTGCTTCGCTCCCGAACCCAGCATTGCCTGTGTCTCCTCTAGCGTACGACCATCCTCCATCAATCCGTCTCTAGTAATGATCTTGCTATATTCTTGGCTGAAACGATGGGCGGGACTCTTCGCTTCCGGCATATAAACATGGACCTCCCACACTGTTCGGTCCACGGCCACGGGCCACATATGATGGGTAAAATAGGTACCGTCCGAAACGTCCAGAAAAAAGCTGGGGAATATAACATTCAGATCAAGTGACCACGTCTTACTTCGGGTCGCGTTGACACCTGGGGGAAGGTGGTCCGTGCCATAGTCATTTCGGATAATCAGTGACCCGTGCTTATACGCCAAGGCTTCGACCGGTGCTGGTTGGTGTTCTGGGTTCCCGTACAATGAAGCCCTCACATGTTTTGGGAAAAGTGTGAAATCAAGAGCATGGCTAAATGGATTCTCGGAACTATTGAAGATGTCCGGCAAGGCATTACGATGCAGAAACGCTACATGATAGACCTCCTGGAAAGCATCTTTTACCACTTTCCAGTTCGCTTTGAGTTCGGTCTTCCAAGAGAAGCACGTCTGCGACCACTCGTCGAAAGGGTACCCTTCTAAGCCGCTGCTAAATTCTCCCAGGTAATCGGTTAGACTCTCCTGGGGATCAAGGTTAATGAAAATGAAACCTTCCCACACTTCGACTGTTACGGGTGTCATAGCGAGTGTATTTTTTTTCAGATCGAAGAAACTTTCTTCATCCGGAACGAACTTTAACTGCCCGTCTAACCCGTAACTCCAGCCATGAAACTTACACGTGAAATTCTGACAAGTGCCGTCCTCATCCCAAAGAATTTTATTGCCCCTGTGCGAACACATATTGTGGAATGCCTTAACGGAGCCGTCTCTGCCGCGGACAACGATAACTGACGTGTTGCAGACCGCTAAATCTTTGACGAAATAATCGCCCTCGTCCGGAATTTGTTCAACCCGCCCGATGTGGAGCCAAACTTTTTTAAAGATCCGTTCACGCTCCAGCTCGAACTGCGCCTGCGAGACAAAAGGATCAACCGGAATTGGCCCGGTGCCGAGGTGCGAATACTTATCATGCCACTTTTGCCGACCGCTGCCCCGTGTGACTGGCGTGGTATCCGCCGTGATTTCGCCCTGTAGTCCGCTTATTGCCATTGGGTTCAATCCTCTCTCCAGTGTCTGTGTTTACGACTCGCGTACGCGGTCAATTATCTCGCGGAAACATACAGGCCGATTCTCCGGTAACCGCATTGGGAGTAGTACGGGCACAAAGTTCAGCTCTGTTTTATCTATGGGTGGCAACAAAACGTTTAATGTCGTACCCATCCACCACGCTGGGCTGACCAAATTGCTCTACCGCCGGCGCAACTTCGGCCAAAGACAGCGTCAGATGAAAAAGCCTCGTAGCATCTTCTGGAAGTCCGTCGAGGGTAAACTGTTCAAGATAGGCCAGCACATCATCCATACGCGGCAGCATAGCGTCGTAGAACGACTGAATATCTTCCATCGTACTAGATTGTCTCCGGTCGCTCCGTTCACCTTCAGTCGCAAGCGACCATCCAATCCATTTTTCCAGATCCGCAAACTCCCGGGGCATAACACCATTAGGCATGGGCCGTCACATCCTTCCCGTTCACCGGAACCGTAGTCTCTATGGATTGACCGTTGATCATCCTGTCCACCACGTAATGGCTCTGGCGGATTAAGATCTCTTCGTCATGTAACGGGAATTCTGTCTTTGCCCCTGAAGAAAGAACGGTTTGTGTTTCCTCGAAAGTACGTCCGTCTTCCAAGATAATGTCTCGAAATAACACATTGCCGTATTCTTGGCTGAAACGTTGGCCGATGGTTTTCGCCTTTGGGTAATACTGCGTAGAAGTCCACAATGTCTGGTCGACCGAAATCGGAAGAAAGTTGTGCGTAAAGTACGAAGCCTCAGAAACATCCACAAAAAAGGCCGGGAAGATTACATTGACGTCTAAGGCCCACTTGTCACTCTTGGTAGGATTTACCGCTGGCGGAAGAACAGTATCCGAGTAATCCTTCCGAATGAGAATTGCACCGTTTCGGTACGCCAGGTCGGCGACCGGGGTAGGTTGGAAACTCGAATTCCCCCACATAGAGACGCTCCCGTGCCGCGGGTAAAGCCTTACGTCCAGTGCATGTGCGAAAGGGTTTTCTTTGTTGTTGAACTGATCCGGGATCGACTGCTTATGAAGAAATGGAACATGGAACACTTCCTGGAACGCGTCCTTAATAACCTTCCAGTTCGCATTGACCAGAGATGACCACGTCGTGCTCGTCGCCGAATACTCTGCAAACGGGTAGCCTTGTAGCCCCGTTGCTATATCGCCTAGATATTCAGTTAGAGTCTCGCTTGGATCCGGATCCACGTTGACGAAAATAAAGCCCTCCCAGACGTCCACCGCAACTCGGGTGAGACCCAGTGCATTTTTTTTGAGATCGAAAAAGCTCTCTTCGTCCGGGACGAACTTGAGTTTTCCATCTAGTCCATAACTCCAGCCGTGGAATTTGCAGGTAAAGTTTTGACAGGTGCCGC
>CAYWPF010000068.1:0-64397 GCA_964460065.1 uncultured Enterobacteriaceae bacterium | reverse complement strand
GTCTCCGTGCGCAATCGTGGTCTCGTGCTCTTCGGGTAAATTCTGTGGGAGCCATTTCATAAGATTTTCCATTGCCGGGAGCTCTTCCGTTTTGCTAGCCTCGTACTGTTTCGACCAGCGACGAACTTGCCTTTCCATATATCCGCCAACCTTACCGTACGTATCCAGCCCGACAGCACGAAAATCGACCTGATGGAGCTTGGCCAACACGTCTGCCATCGAATCGTAAATTTGGCGCCGCTCAGTTGCCGTCAAATCTGGTAGTTCATAACTGCGAAACACCCGTCCATCAACAAAGGCCATAATATAAAAATCGACGCCAATAATTTCGGAGTCCTGACAAAGAGCGTATGGTTCCGCTACTGGAACCTCAGTTGGCCAAAGAGCCGAGATTACGCGATATTCGCGATCGACCGCATGTGCGGAAGGTAGGAGTTTGCCCGGTGGTTTTTTGCGCAACACATACCGCCGCCCTGCCCCATCAGTCAGAACAAACGTCGGATTGGACATCCCACCTCGCACCTGCCCGACCTTCAACGGTCGACAGAATCCCTTAACGCTGCGCTCCATATATTGCTCTAATGCTCCTTCATCAAACTGATGTTGATCAAGCACAGGACTAGTTTCCTCTGTCAAGGAAGTACGTGGGTTCAACATCATTTCAGTTTCCGGATTCTTCATAGGACTACCTCCCGACGCCACCATAAACGTCATCGCTTTTATGGCCCGTTTAAAGCACTAGCGCACGGCCTCCGCAAGAGCTTCTCGTTGTCCTCGTTATGTTACTCTTGTAACGCGTTCGCGACCCAGCTCAACGAGTTCCAAGCCGCCGGGAATCACTCTTAAACGTGTACAAGAGCAGTTGTCTGGCTCAAAACACACGACACGGTCGTCCTTTGTAGCAATCCCGACTGCCGCATTTATCGCTATAAAGTGAGAGGTTACAACTGTAGTTTCCTTGAACGCTCCAAGAACGGCTGCCACGCGCTCGCGCCATTTTTGATGCTCCCCCGACATTTCGTCCCAACTGCCCTGCATAGCTTGTTGCAGCCACGCGGCCCGTGACGTTAGGTTTTGATTAGGTGATGGGATCTCCGACAAAGCTGTTTCCACCTGAGCGTGCACGCTCCAGCAATCCTCAAAGGCCGATGCAGTCTGACGGGCACGTAACAGTGGGCTGGTAAGAACAGGAAGTGGGCCTAAAGGCGTCAATTCTTTAGCGATCGCAAGTGCCTGTGCCAATCCAACTTCGTCAAGCCCTGGGTCATAGGCCTCGTCAAAGCGAGCACTCGCCTGGCCATGACGAACTAAATAAATATATGTATCAGAACATTTCATCGCTCGTAGGTTGTTTCCTTGTCCTATTCAGATCTCGGACCAGGCGCCCCATGTATCAGTAAACGGGCATAGTATCCACCGAGTACCGACGACTCTCTTCATTCACGGGAACTGTTCTGTCGTCGCCAGAACTTGTGGATTGGCCGCGCACATATCTTGTGGACAGCAGGACCGAATGGGCGGATTTTTCACGGATCAGTTTGCGGTGCCGCGCGGCGTGCGCTGGTAGACAATAAGTCCAGAATCCTTTCCAGAAACATTCCAGTCTCTACCCGTTTTGCTAACGCGGACCAAATGGTCGGATCATCGTAGCCGCGTATGGATGGATTCACGAATCGCTCCCGATAGGCATCCAAAGCCTCCGCATAGAGGCCGAGTCCGGCTTTGTACCGTTCCAGCGCCTCGCGGTATTCCTGCAAGGCGTCGGCATAGGCCTCTCGAATTTCGCATTTACCGCGAGTAACTGGCAACATTTCTCGTAGCTCCGCCGTCGCATCTACATATCGTTGGCGGGCGGAACGGACCTTTTTTTCCCACTCGCGTCGTCCCTCATCATGTCGATTCCGCAACTGGCTCAGCAAATGATGTTTGGGTCGTATATACCTTCTTCTCAACCTCGATATTAAGACGGCTAGCTTCTCGTCGTAGTCCTCCGGAGGGTGCAAGCGTAAATTCTCTAGTATAGCCTCTCTGCTTCTCGTTTTGAGTTCTGCTACCCGGACAGTTTCTCTAATCGTTCCCAAGCCAACAATCGAAATGCCGACGCTTCTCTCCATGCTAAGTAACCGTTCCCGACATCGGTCAGACGTAGTCTCGGCGAGGCTGAGGGAGGCCCACACTGACACACTCAATAGAAGTGCCAATTGACAAATTAAAATCCTACCGGGCGGGATGTTGTAATATTTAGCCACTTCACACTGCTGGGGAAACGGTCAGGAATAATGAAAAACGTATACTATCTTTCAGTAGGGCTCTGACATAACACGCCTTTTCGGCCCTTGCGACGACGACCTCGACGTCTTCTTTAGAAGCATTACTCCGAACATTTAACCGAAGTTCTATACCGCTCACAAAACTTGCGCCATTAGCTTCAGCGTGTATGGCCGCATGATCTATCGGTATCTTCCGAGCACGAGCGGTGATTCTTAACGACATCAACAAACAACCACATAAGCTCCCCAAAAAAGACGTTACCGGATCAGGACCATCGACAGCCTCTCCATTCTTTCCCGCAACATCGAGGGTCCAGGTCCGCACACGATCGGTTAACCTAACCGTGCATCCCTCCCCGTCAAGAGCCGCTGAAACAGACCGCTGCTTATTTTGGATGTCAACCGCCGGGTTAACCATACGCCTCCTACAATCGTCGGTATGGCCCACAACAAGGCATTTCGGGATTTCTTCTACCCGATCCGGAGACTAGAAATCTATGAGTTCCAGTACCGTCCCGTCAGGGTCGTGGAAGCAAACAAAAAGAGTCCGACTGTCCCCCAAAATCGTCTCCTGAGGCGGGGATAAAAAATGTACTCCTTCTTTCTTTAGTCGCTCGTATTCCATGAGAAGATGCTTTGTCTTGAACGCCATGCGCGCGATCCCCATGTGGTCTAGGTCCGAGTAGGGCTTCCCTTTTTTTTGAGGGCTCTTCCATTCTATCAAGTCTATACGCGTCGCGTGACGGTCATCTCCCAGAACTAATAAGGCCGCTCGCGCCCTCCCGTTTTGCAGGTTGAGCCCAGTGTCAAGTTGTTTGCTGCCACCCGTACCCAGGTCTCTGAGGACCCGGAAGCCTAGCATTTTGTAAAATGCGAGTGACCGATCGAAATCGGAGACATTAATATTTACATGAAAAATTCCCTGGATCATGGGCGCAACGTCCTTTAAAAAAGTCCCATATAACCGCCGCGGTCACGCCGGAGGCATGGTGTTATTCCCCATTCCAAACACTTTTTCCAATTCACGTTCCAAAACGTTTTCAGCAACATAACCAGTAAAAGCCCGTTCCACCTTTCCGTCGGCGGAGAAAAGAAAACTGCTCGGTAACGCAAACACCTGATAACTTAGGCCAATTTCATTCGACAGATCACGCCCGACTGCATAAGGAATATTGTGTTTCTGGACAAACTCTTGAACCCCTTTTTCTTCGCTCTGGAGTGCTACACCTACGACCGAAAAACCTTGGTGCTTGAACTTGTGGTAGAGCCTAACAAGCGCCGGCGTTTCGACCACACAGGGGCCACACCACGGCGCCCAAAAATTCACCAACACGACTTTCCCCTTGTAATCGGACAAACTTACCGTCCCACCATCTACCGTCGTAATCGTAAATTCATAATCGCCATATTGGCTATCCGCCTGACTCGCCGCGGCCTCCGCAGGCGGCACCGCTCCTCCTTCTTTTTGATCACTTACAAGTAAGAATTCCGGATTCAAGAAGTCCAGTCTAGACGAGATCCAAGAAAGTTTATCAGTGAAGATCAGTAACCCCAGAACCACGAGAAGCATTCCAGCCGAAACTTCCATATGTCTAATATAGCGTTTAATCCCTCCGAACATCGAAAGGAAGCCGTTCATAAAAGCGGCCGAAAGAACAAACGGGATCCCCAGTCCTATTGAGTACGCGCCTAAGAGGAGCACTCCATAACTTAGCGTTTCGCTCGTCGCCGCGACGGCCAAAATACCGGCAAGAATAGGTCCCACGCACGGAGTCCAACCAAAGGCGAAGAAAATTCCCGCAACGAAAGCCCGGATTAAGCCGGGTTCTCCTTCGGAGATTGAAAAACGTTTTTCACGGTTCAGTGGTTGGATCGACAGTAAACCAGAAAGATGAAGCCCAAGAATTATTATTCCTATCCCGGCAATACTTTTAAGGATTCCAAGGTTTGACCGTATAAGGCCGCTCACAAACGACGCCGAAGCTCCCAATGCCATGAAAACCAAGGAGAATCCGAGAACGAAGGGTAAACTTCGAAATACCGCAGCAGCGATAACTTCCGATGACCGGCGGCGACCCGCCAGCTGCTCAAAACTCATACCCGTGATAAACGTCAGATAACCAGGGACGATAGGTAAGACGCACGGAGACGCGAAGGACAAAAAGCCTGCGACTACCGCTATACCAAATCCAATTTCCATGCTACTCACCGCCGGCCTTCTTGTACAAATATTCGTGCGCCGTCTCTAGGCCCGCCCCCCCCTTTTTTGCTTACGACGGAGAGGGGGGGATTCGAACCCCCGATACCGAAAGGTATACACGATTTCGAGTCGTGCGCGATCAACCGGACTCTGCCACCTCTCCATTATCGTTCATATTCTCAGCGCTCAGTATAAGGGAATTCCGAATGGCGCGCAAAGACGGACTATACCTACAAGATTTGTTAAACCTGTCTCCGCATCTGGAAAAAATCGCGTAACAGAGACCGGCATTCGCTTGCCCGTACGCCGCTGGACACAACAATCTTGTGATTTAACATATTATCTGCGGGCACATTATAGATAGAGCCACAAGCTCCCGCTTTCGGATCAGAACACCCAAAAACGAGCCGGTCGACGCGCGAAAGGCACAACGCTCCTACGCACATCAGACAGGGTTCCAGTGTTGTATACAGGGTGGTTCCCACGAGTCGATAGTTCCGTTGTCTTTTGGCTGCCGCGCGCAAGGCAACTATCTCAGCATGCGCGGTGGGATCTACAGTTGAAAGTGGTTGGTTGTGACCCCTACCAATCACTTGTTCCTCAACCACCACAATCGCACCGACAGGAACCTCGCTCACTGTAGCGGCTCTGCGCGCCTCCTCCAGGGCTACACCCATCCAGACACGGTCTTGTAACTCGTCCTCATTCATCGTCGATTTCTCATCGGAAACTCATCGTCGTGTTGTGGGAACAAATTGTCGCAGTTCCTCGATCGTGCCAATGCCTCCTTTGCTACCGACGATAGTCCCTACGCGCAAATTCTTGCTCTCAATGGCGTACGACACATCTTCCACCCATGTCTGGACTTGTCGAACTGAACCAGGCGAAAACAAATCGGATACAAACAAAATTTCTTCCTCCGGCAGGTACACGGCAAGCATACCTGCAACATGTTCTGTCTCAATAGGGACAACAATTACAACGCGATTTTCGTCGACGAAGAATTTCCGTCCATCATCCACACCTTCAAACACGGCGATTCGCGGGCGCCGTTGCAAAGCGTCCGGCACCCGGGTATGCAACGTGCGAAATGCATTTTGAAACAACTCTAAATTAATCGAGCTGGTCACAACGATTGCGTCGGCGGCCACGTAAGTTCTCAAACCACCAGCGTGGTCAGAGTGAAAGTGCGTGTTAATCACAAACCGAACTTTTTTTGTGGGGAATTTATTATTCAAGATCTTCAATACAGAACGTGAGCGCAAATCATCCCCGGGAGCCTCAACAACAATGAGGTAATCTGCCATCTCAATGACAAGGCTACGATACGCGCCTCCAAGCACATGCATCACGCCTGGAGCGATTTCACGTAATTCTATGTCATACGGGGGGTTGTCAATCAGGTTGCCACGAGCAGCTTGACGCAACACCCAATGTGAACTAAATTCCCCCCGTTCCCCGTTCCACTCCTGCGACTGTTCTATGGTCTCTGGGATTGTAAAATCGACGTGGGAAAGGTCGAAATCGTTCTGTATCAAATGGACTCTTTCAACCCTGACCTTCTGACCGTTTACCCAATAGGTACGCTCAAAAGGCAATTTCAATCTTCCGACTAAACGCCAGTCATCAAAATACACTTCGTTGCGTACATCCCCTAGTAACGGATCATCTTCCACAAAAGCGACTTTGGTCAACAGTCTCGTATCCGCATCTATCGCTAGAACTACTAATTGAGCATTAGCGTTGTAAGAGACGACCACTTGGCGCCGACCGTCCACCACTTGATCCATCAATCTTAGGAAAGAATCGGCGCGGCTTAGGGCCTGGATTAGAACAGACACTGGCGACCGTCCTATTTCTTTCTGCCTAGCGGCGACACGGGAAGCCGACATTGCCCTTCGGGAGGGACGATCGTAGCCATCGGCTCCCAAGACCACCCCTTCTAGCCCATTGACTACTTCCGTATAATTCCAAGCCTCTTCGAAAGGATATAGATCTTTCCGTTGCCACTCATAACGCAGTCTTCCTGTCTCTACATCACGGAAAAGCTCACATTGAAATTCAGAAACTTTTCTAGGCTCGGACCCCGGCCGGAATCTTAGATCAGGGTCGAAACTCTCGCCGCTACTAACTATCCGCTGACTCTTAAGATCTAATAGTGTCGCCCTTTCACCGATCGCCAGTACCGCAGAATTCACAAACACTTTGGCTGGCTGGGCTCTAGCTAGGGTACCTACCGAGGCCAAAAGAAGGACAGCGACGCAACACGCCGAATATGCCGCCATGGATATTGGTCGTCTGCCTTTTTGCTTTCGAAAACTCATCCGAATATAACAACCGACCTCATATATGGCGAACCGTTCGCACAGAAATGCAAAAAGTCGAGCCCTCATCCGCTCAGGCCAACACGCACCTCTTCATAGCTTTCCCGACCTTTTAACCTTGCAGCCCAGGATTCCACATTAGGGTGTAATCGAAGACTCACTCCCAGTTGTTCGCACAACGCAAGAAATGGCGTAAAGGTTAGGTCGGCAAGAGAGTAAGCACCGAGTAGATAATCTCCCCCGTTGAGTAGCTCCTCAAGGCTGGAAAATTCCGCTATAATTTGGTCCGCATTGCGAGCCATGCGGGCGGGGTCCTGCTCTGCCTTCGGCTTCCTGTGGGTATACAGGAGACGGATTATCGGTGGCACGAACCTGCTGTTACACCTCTCGATGAGCAAACGCATGGCTGCGCGCTCCGAAGGATTCTCAGGTGCTAAGGACGGCATCGGATATTTGTCTTCCAAGTATTCGTTGCAAATTGCGGATTCATAAACCCAGGCACCTTCTTCAACTAACACGGGCACCTTCCCATATGGATTGAGTGACAAGAACCAGGGCTGCTTTTGTTCCTGATCGGGAAGGTCGATCAGGACACGATCGAAATCCAGGCCCTTTTCTACGAGAACGATCCTCGTTCTCATCGCGAAAGGTCACGGGAGGTAGTCAAAAAGTTTACGTTTCGCAGCCATAATTCTCTCCTTATTTGAACGTTTAGTCCGGCCCTATTAAACAGGATGGTTCATAGCCCATCGACTTCCCTCATGGCAAGAACGAACCGGGGACGAGTAAGATCTACACACCCAACGCACTTAACTGGGTTAGTGTGTAAAACACAAGGTAGGGCGGCACACCGACCACTCATACCATCGACAACCTCTTGCAACTAAACAAACATGTCCATTGCGCACGGTCACTCGTACCCGCGACCCTATCGGGGGTACACTATGTTCGCCCCGCAAAGCTAAGAAACCAAAGGTCTTAAACTCGTCCTCTTCTTTTTCGACACTCCCACAGTTCTCCATTCGGCTTGCTAACGACTAGACCCATGGATAATCTCCAAAAAAATATCCATAAACGCTTGCATCTGAGACAAAGTTCCGAAGGTCAATCTAAAACTACCCTGTATAATTGGCTTGCCTCGCATGTTCCTAACGAGGATACCTTTGGTGCGCAGGCTCCTTTCGATTGCATCGCAATCGGCCGGTGGCCAGACGAGGAGAAAATTGCCTCCCTGTCCGTAGTGTTTTATGCCTAATTTTGTCAGCTGATCAATGACCCACTGTTTCGCGTGGCTCACTTCAGCAACATATTTCCATATATAATCCTGATCCTTCAAGGCTGCCATTCCCGCCACGACCGCAAACGCGTTGATGTCATAAGGACCTGTGACACGGATTAGCCGATCCAGGACCAGAGAGTTGCCTACAGCAAATCCTAATCGAAGTGCGGCCAAACCCGCGGACTTCGACAATGACCGAAGAACCACGACATTTTCAAGTTCAGATGCCGCAGGCAAAACCGACTTTTGAGAGAAATCAGAATACAACTCGTCAACGACGATCAGCGAGTCGGGTGCTAGTTTCGCTAGATTCAGAATTTGTCTCGGATCCACCATAGTCCCAGTTGGGTTGTTCGGATTACAGATAAAACAGAGGGCCGGTTTCACTGCCAATCTCTCGCGCATGGCGTCGAGGGGAAAGCTCAAATCATCCGCATAAAGCACCTCATCCTGCAACATCCCATGTTGCAATGCACACGGGCCATAGTAACCGAAGGTAGGCGCAGTAGTCAGGAACGTGGAACCTTTTTTACCATAGACATCGAAGATAGCGTGTATGGCTGCATCAACTCCGTTAAACGGTCTCACATTCTTTGTAGCGACCCTAATTGATGCTGCGTAGGCCTCCGCTATGCCCGTGTATTCAGGATAAGTGGCGTAGGCCTCAGCCGGGAGATCGCGAATCGCCTCAATGACTCTAGGGCTAGGTCCTACCGTATTTTCATTGAAGTCAAGCCGGAGCATTCCTCTCCGTCCCTCTAAGGGAGCGGAATAACCCTGCAGCGATTCTATCTCTGTCTTCGCACGAATCATATTGGTCCAGTCGACAACCCTCGACCGCGTATCTACAGGAATGCAGGCAAAATGTCATCGCCGAAGCGGGCAAGTTGGTCAGGGATGTCTTTCGGTGCACAAATCGGTCGGAGAACAAACTTGCTGCAGCCCGCTTCTACAAAGCGGTTTATCTGCTCCACGCATTCTCCACCAGAACCGATCAACGAGGCATTCATAATTTTCTCTGGGGCTACACTGAATCCGTGGAAGAACGGTTCAACCGCCTTAACGGCACCAGCACGGTCTTCACACACATGCGTAAAAAGCAACACGCCCGCCTCGTCAGTGTCAATCGTCCGGCCGCATTCTTCGCCATACGACTTCAGCTTCTCCATATCCTCTCGAAAAGCGGTCGGAGAAGTTAGTGCCGGAAACCAGCCATCTCCCAAGCGAGCAACCCGCTTCAAAATTGCGTCGGATTTACCTCCAATCCAGATATCGAGAGGCCCGTTACGTGGTTTAGGTTCTATAGTCACATTCTCAAAGCTGTAGAACTCTCCTACATGTGTGACATTCGACTCGGTCCAAAGTTTTCGTAGTATATGTATACCCTCTTCCAACCTTCGGCCCCTTGCCTTCGCGGGCACCCCACAGCTGCCCAAGTCGCGCACGTCGTTACCACTTCCGACGGCCATGACCATTCGTCCATTCGAGATATAGTCGAGTGTCGCGTAGGTCTTGGCAACCTGCACTGGATGCCGCGCCGGCAAAGTAAAAACGCTTGGTCCCATCTTTAAGCGAGCCGTGCGCCCTGCAATCATCGCAAACAAACACCCAATGTCCAGCGTAGGATTCACAGTGACGATATGGTCGGAAAGCCAAATGGAATCGAAGCCGGCCTCTTCCGCTTGCCTCGCGCATGCACAAATGAGATCGGGCGTCGGAAGACCAAATTTCCACTGTCCGAAGCCAATACCGATTTTCACATTTCCCATATCCGCACCCTACACTCTTTCTCGATAAAACTGCTATATGTATATAGTTGAACCGCTTGCCTCTCGGCAAGGCAGGAAAGTCCCGGATCCCAACACGGAGGTTGATAACATGAGCGAGAAGGTTAAAAAAACAGAAGAAGAATGGCGCGAAGAACTGTCAACGGAGCAATTCGCTATATGTCGCATGAAAGCTACCGAGCGCCCCTTCTCAGGGGAATATAATGATTGCAAAGACGCCGGAATTTACCAATGTGTATGTTGTTCTGCCAACTTGTTCGACTCAACAACCAAGTACGACTCAGGTAGCGGGTGGCCGAGCTTTTGGGCTCCCACCTCCGAAGGAAGTGTCAAGTTCGTTTCCGATGAAAGTCACGGCATGGTTAGGACGGAGGTGCTTTGTGGAAGCTGTGGCTCACATCTTGGTCACGTGTTCAACGACGGGCCCGCACCTACAGGCCAACGATATTGTATGAATTCTGTGTCACTACAGTTAAGAAAAGAATAGCCTGCCAGACAGGCTTTCTCCGTTCATCGACGCGATTACCATCGCAATAGGTCTCAAAAATGAGTTCGTAGAGAAAACAAGACAAGTCACGAGTAAAGATGTCTTCGGGTCTCGCACGCCGTAACAATTCACGTTGCTAAAGACGTACCGCATGCCATGCCCTTAGGATCCGCCGGCACTTTCTAAGTGACAGGAGACACGGTCGATCTCTTCGAGGACCTATAAACTTCTTGATGATTAAATTTTCATGATCTACCCTTGTCGCGATGCTGCCGCGACACGCGCCAATGAACAACACTCAATCCGTATAGGGAGGAACAAGTGGCGAAACACCTAACAGCGGAGACCATTCATTCTAGACTGAGCCACCCCGTGATTGATTCTGACGGTCACTGGATAGAATTTGAGCCTGCGGCTGTGGACTACCTGGCTGGGGTTGCAGGAAAAACCGTCGCTGAGCGTTATCTCAAAAACGCCAACCAATTCGGCAACAAGAAATGGGCATTGCTTTCCGCGGACGAGCGTCGGGACCGAAGAATGCTACAGCCGGCGTGGTGGGGTGTGCCAACGAAAAATACCCGTGACCGTGCTACGGCAATGCTACCAAAACTCCTGTACGAACGGCTTGATGAGATCGGGCTCGACTTTTGCGTCATGTATCCGACAGGGGGTGCCCTGTTCGCTCCGTTTTTGCGGGACGAAGAAATGCGAAGGGCGGCGTGCCGGGCATTTAATCTGTACACGGCGGACCAATTCGAAGGTCTACAAGATCGAATGACGCCCGCTGCTGTCGTGCCGATGTTCAATCCGGACGAAGCTGTCGAAGAGCTCAAATTCATCAAAAGCAAGGGCTTCAAGGTGGCAATGTTTTCAAGCCTACTGCGACGCGAGGTGCCCGCGGTAAAGAGAAATGCTCCTGAGGCTAGTAGATATGCTTTCTGGCATGACACATTAGGAATAGACAGCGAGCATAACTACGATCCTGTTTGGGCCAAATGTGTAGAGGTCGGGATACCGCCAAGTTTTCACTCCGCTTCTTCGGGAATAGGCATGCGAACCTCGGTCTCCAATTTCGTGTTCAACCATATAGGCCATTTTGCCCAAGCCGGAGAGGCCGTCTGTAAGTCGCTGTTCATGAACGGGGTTACCAGGCGTTTCCCTGATCTTCGATTTGCATTCTTAGAAGGTGGGGTAGGATGGGCATGTAGCCTTTATAGCGATTTAATTAGCCACTGGAAAATTCGGAACCCTAGTGCGCTTCAACACGTTAACCCTGACAATCTCGACCAAAATATGCTCATGAATCTATTTCAAAAGTATGGGTCTCCCGAGGCGGTAGAGAAACTCGGGGAGGAAGCCTCACGTGCCCACTTGGGATTGCTCACAAAGGCACCAGAGACTCTGGACGATTTTGCGAACTGTTGTATAGAAAAAGAGGAGGATATTAGGGAACTGTTTATTCCGAAGTTTTACTTCGGTTGTGAAGCCGACGACCCGCTAAATGCCTGGGCGTTCAACACCAAGGTAAACCCATTTGGTGCGCAGATAAACGCGCTTTTTGGTTCCGACATCGGCCACTTTGACGTTCCGGAAATGACCGGAGTGTTACCAGAGGCCTACGAGAGCGTCCAAGAAGACATAATGACCGGAGAAAATTTCAAAGATTTTGTTTTCGGAAATGCTGTGCGCTTTCTAACTTCAATGAATCCAAGTTTTTTCAAGGAGACCGTCATCGAAGCGCAAGCGAAAACATTTTTAAGAGCCCAACAATCGTGAACTAAACTGAAAACCAACCTCTGTTGTTGCAAGTAACGATAGACAACGGTTGCGCAAGTTGACTCTCTGATTTTATCTCCTTTGCTATAAATTAAACAACCGTGCGGCGTTGTCGCACAGTATTTTTTTCTTCAATTTGTCAGAGATGTCCGAACGCTCCAAAATAGCCTTCACGGAATCCGGGCACATACAATCCCAGTGTGAGTAGTCCGAAGCATATAAAAGACGATCCTCCCCTATCAGTCGCGCCACGAACGGAACCGTTCGTTCTTCCGGCTCAATTGCAAAAAAGCAATTATCGCTCTTGATCCACTGTTCCGGGCTTCGTTGCTGCCACGGCATCTGGTCGGGTAATAGTTCGAAATGCTCGTTAAGCCGATCCAACATCCAAGGCACCCAGCCAGCGCCAGCTTCCATGAACGCTACTTTCAACTGCGGGAATCGTTCCAGAATTCCACCGGCAACGAATGAATTAACCGCAAGCATCGTATCTAGCGCATAAAAAGCGTGTTTAAAAATGTAACGGTCAAACCTGTCAACTGCAGCTGAGTTGGTGGAGATGATGTGAGCGCATACGGGCACTCCTAATCCCTCTGCCTCCTGCCATATCGGGTCGAAATCCCGTTCATGTAGAAGCTTCCCAGAGAAATTAGTAAGCACCTGAACCCCAACCATCCCCAAATGCTCCACTGCTCTTCTGATCTCTGCCCTCGCAGCTTCAGGATCTTGCATCGGAATCATCGCAATACCCTTCAGTCTTCTATCGTAGGGTTTGCAGTATTCTGCTAGCCAATCATTGTAAGCGACGGATACTGCCATAGCCAACCCCGGGTCTTCGATGGTTGCAGCCGCACCAAGACCAACAAAAGTCCCAAAAAGCACCGCAACATCTATTCCCTCTAGGTCCATGTCAGGTATCCGTTTATGTGGGTCTTGCATCCCTTCTCTGTCCCAACCCCATTGGTGGGCGGGCTTTTTGGGATTGGGCCACGCGCCCAACTTGCCATAAAAATCCCGCCGACTTGGCCACATTTTCCCCTCAACCACCATATGCTTTCGACCGTCCGGATAACTGACCCAGCAAGGTCCGTCTTTTTGGTACCGTTTAGGCAATAATTCCGCCCAATTCACGGCCTTTTCATCTACATGGCCGTCCGAATCTATTACTTTGTAACCAGGATGCATTGCTCCCTCTCTTTCTCAACAAATGATATGCGTCTCTGTGTCGCCGGGAATGCGAGCCGGAACACCAGAACAATTATTTCCTTTAGGTCACAGTTTACTCGGACCATCACCTAATCCGCCGCCCGAGAGATGTCGGGCATATTCCAAGCAGGCGCATAGTGCCGAGACGGCACGATGTGCACTCGGATAACATACTCTACCTGCTTGTCGGATCGTCGCAGTGGCAGAATTCTCGTAAGCTCGTGCGGTGTGTACCAATTCGGTAGCCGACAGTACCGGTTTCCCGTGTCTCACTGAGGCATCGGCCGCCGCCCGGGCATATCGCGCGTCTTGCTTCTGGTGGAACGCGGTCATGCGATCTAGTCCGTAATCCGGATAATACTCCCCGGTAGCAAGGGTCTGTGCTGTTGCGGATTGAATTCCTAAGCCCAGGTGGAGTACGGCATCGACTTCAGAATGCCCACATACCAGATCAAGTATTTCAGGGACGGTGTCACGAGTTTCGCCGCCCGCGAGATCGATAGGATTGTTCCGGCTCCAACGAGCAGGAACCATTTTGTCAATTCGCGCTTGAAGATCGCTTGGAAGGCGAATCAAGTCTAGGCCTGCGCCTGCGCAAGCATCCGCGGTCAGCACACCCCAACCACCAACCGTAGTAAACACTACGACCCGATCCCCTCGAGGGAGTGGTTGGGTAGCGAGCGTTGCCGCCCATTCGAACGCCTCCTCTATTGTGGATGCACGCAAAACACCGTGCTGCTTACACAAACCATTAAACACCTTATCGTCACTGGCGAGCGAACCAGTATGAGACAAGGCTGCTTGTTGCCCCTGTACCGCTACTCCCCCTTTGACCAATACCAATGGCTTCACAGCTGTGAGTCTCTGAACTGACCGAATAAACTTGGGGCCATCTGGAATCCCCTCCATATACGACAATACAACCTTCGTCCTCGGGTCTGCGGCAAAGTAATCGAAATAATCTGCAATACTCGTCTGGGCAGAATTTCCTGATGAAATGGCTTTTTCCACGCCTACACCTGTCTCAACCGAGTAATTCAGAAAGGCGGACAAAAGGTTACCGCTTTGGCTGACGATAGAAATACTTCCTGACGGTGGATAAGGTGCAACAATCTGTGCGCACATGGATAGTGACGTCGAAATAAGACCCTGACCGTTGGGCCCTGCTAGCAATATTCCAAGTTCATCTGCTGCGCTGACGAGCCTTTTTTCCAATAACAACCCATCTTCGCCCGACTCCCGGTAGCCACCACTTGCTACAAAGGCGGCTTTCACCCCAATTTTCGCACACGATCGTAAAAGTTCCTCGTTTACCGTCGTAGGAGTACAGACAAACACAAGATCCGCTTTTCCCGGTGGAATATCTTCTACTCTTTTATATGTTGGCTCTCCCAGTATTTCTGCACCCTCCCGGTTTACGGGAAACACCTCACCCCTATAGCCATAACGTCGCAAATTATGCAATGAAACAAAT
Source organism: uncultured Enterobacteriaceae bacterium (assembly GCA_964460065.1). Classification (GTDB taxonomy): domain Bacteria; phylum Desulfobacterota; class Binatia; order Bin18; family Bin18; genus Bin18. Next base: position 49,594 of record CAYWPF010000068.1, on the reverse strand, counting down.
CCGAATTTCCCGGGGTGCGTAGACGCGCCCGCAACAATAACGCCCCGCGGTTCGAAAAGTGGTTGGAATCGCTTAATAATTGCAACTGGCGAAGTTGATGGGAACGGCCTTGCCGGCGCTGACTTATTGCGGAGAACAACGAGGGCATCCACCGCGATAGGGATTCCATCAGCCACAATCAACGGATTAATATCTACGCTTTCTATTTCCGGCCGTTCCTGCGCGAGGCGCCCTAGAGCAACAAGAATATCAGCGAGAGTGTCTCCGTCTACGGGTGGTTCGCCCCGAAACGTTTTCGTTAGAAATTCTCTCGAAGCGAGCCCCAGTATCATTGCCTCCGCCTGCCGTTTAGAAACAGGGGCAACGGCGAAAGAGACATCCCCAATTGCCTCGGTAAAGATCCCGCCCAACCCGAGCAGAATACACGCTCCGAACTGAGCATCTCGGACCATGCCAGCAATCAGTTCTCGCCTACCCCCTACCATATGTGCCACTAGCAACCCAACTTCCCCGTCTTCCGCTCGTCGAAGCTCCCACAGTTCCTCCGCAACTTTCGCAGCCGTGCGTACGTCTTGGACCCCTAACCTCACGAGATTCCTTTCAGACTTATGGGCAATCTTCTCCCCGCACAACTTGATTACGCATGGAAATCCGACTTTCTGGGACGCCCCGGGTACACCGCTAGGACGTAACACTAACTCCTCCCTAACCGTAGGGATTCCAAACGTAGTTAATATTTTCTTGGAGCCATATTCAGACAGCGTCGACTCACGCGGCTCTTCAGGCACACCTTTATCCATAAAAACTCACCTTTCCGTAATCCCGCGTCAGAATCTCTGGCCGCCGCATGTTTATCACAGCGGACATCTAAACATCTATATGGTCGGTTCTTGGCTTACCACTGAACCGGTGGCTTTATCGACTATGTTATTATCCTGCAAGTATCTTCCCCCTTCTATTCTGTTGGTTTTTAGCTCACCAGGCACCGCGTTGTATTCGTCCGCATCACAAATGTACATCTGGGGGTTGCTTCTTTCGAATGCATAGTACCGTACCCTGCGAGAACTACGGTAAGCTGTCTTCGCTGTTAACCACGAGCGGGAAGCGCTCGATTTAGAAAGATTCAACCTTCAAAAGCCGTGTCCGTTTTAAGCGCAAGTGAGTTTGGAACTGGGGCTTGCTTTCGCCCCTTCCAGCCATTAGTTATGTTTGATCCGATGAGGCAGAAGGGGGAATTGTGAACGCTTCGGTAAAGCTAATAGAACAAGTTATTCCTTCGACAGTTTCAATCAAAGTCACTGTCCCTACCGATCATCATTCCGCCCAACTTCTAGGCACTGACAGGATGGGATCGGGAGCAGTAGTTAGTACCGACGGCTATATCTTGACGGTGAATTATATTGTTATAGGGGCATCGCAGATCAGTGTCACCATGATCGACAATACCCAAATAGAGGCGGAGGTAATCGCTCAAGATTTTGCGAGCGGAATCGCTGTCTTGAAAATCGCCCAAAATGGCTTTCCCGCCGTCGCGCTGCGAACTTCTGCCGAGCTTGAACCTGGAAATGACGTTTTTTTGGTAGCAAGCGCGGGTGACGAAAACGGGCGACGCGTAAATGGTGGCGGCCTAACTTCCGTTTCACATTTCGACGCATACTGGGAGTATTGCCTCGACCGAGCCCTAACTAGTACTGCCATGAATCCCGGATTGGGCGGCGGCCCAATGTTTGACATGCACGGTAGAATGATAGGCGTTGTGTCTCTGAATCTCAACGAAATCGGAAAATTTTCTCTTGCAATCCCGGTAGAAAATTTTACGGAACACCAGGAGGAACTTTTTCGCTATGGTCGTCGGGTCAGTCGACCGTCACGTGCGTGGGTAGGAATGTACTCCTACACTTTGAAAGACCACGTAGTCATTGCGGGTCTTTTACCAGATGGTCCGGGGGCCACGGCCGGTTTAAAAGAAGGCGATGTTATCCTTGCAGTAGACGAAAATGAAACAACCGACCGTCGGCTATTTTATCAACAACTCTGGAGCCGCCCTGCGGGAGAAACCATTCTTTTTCGGGTGTTTCGAAATAGTGGTGTAGAAAATATTCCCGTAATTTCGGGTAACGTCGAAGAGTTCTTTGGCTAGCTTACTCTTCGTTAGTTATGGTGGCATCATCGCCCCAGCAGACACGGAAACTGCAATTGGATGTGCTCCGGCATATGAAAGCTAGTGCTGAAGAAGCATACGATGTTGTCCACCCGCTAGAACTGATTTTCCACTTCTAATCCACACTCGTCGACTTTCGCATCTCTTTTCTCCCGCCAGAAAACGGAAATGGCGGACCTCGTGTTCGGAACACAATCACGCTAGACTGCTGAGGTGGTCTAGAAAATCAGAGGTTGCCGAAATAATGTAGACCTATATCTCGAGGCAACAGATTGAAACGAAACAAACAATCTTAAGGAGGAAGGAAAAAGTGAAAATTGCTATTTTAGGCGGGACTGGTGAGCAAGGTCCTGGTCTTGCATTACGCTGGGCCCTCAGTAATGAAGACGTTATCATTGGATCTCGCCAACAGGAAAAAGGGGAAAAAGTGGCGGAGGAGCTCAACCAAGAATTGGGCAACAAATTGTTACGAGGCACAGACAACGTCACCGCCGCAAAAGAGGCCGACGTTGTATTCATCACGGTACCGTACTCGGCTCACGAAAAGACGATCGAAACAGTAAAAGAACACGTACAGGGTAAGATTTTTGTAGACGTCTCTGTCCCGCTGGACCCAGACAATGCTCGGCGAGTTGTGATGCCAAGCGCCGGTTCCGCAACGGAGGAGGCAAAAGAGTTGCTAGGCGATAACGTGCAGGTCGTGTGTGCGTTGCAAAATATCTCGGCGCATCTGTTGCGAGACGTGAAGGCGAATATAGACTGCGATGTTTTGGTATGCGGAGATAAGGACGCACGACCTGTGGTGTGTGATTTGATTAGAAAATTAGGGATAAACCCCGTTGACGTTGGTCCTCTAGCTGCAGCAAGCTTGATTGAGCCTATAACTGCTTTACTCATACGCCTAAACATCAAGAACAAAGTACATTCGGCGGGCATTCGTGTAACCGGCCTTACTGGCAACGGTTAGATGCCCATCCGAACGCAAAGAGGGCCCTATTAAATAGGGCCCTCTTCTATCTCAGGCTAAGCGGACTCGCCCACAGGATGAATTTACTACATCATGCCGCCCATACCGCCCATACCGCCCATTCCGCCCATTCCGCCCGGAGGCATCGGAGGCATGGCTGCTCCTGCCCCACCCTTATCGTCCGGTTTTTCCGCAACAGTTGCTTCAGTAGTTAAGAGCAACCCCGCGACCGACGACGCATTTTGCAACGCAGTGCGAACAACCTTCGTCGGGTCAACGATTCCTGCCTTGATCAGGTCCTCGAACTGACCGTTCGCAGCGTTGAAGCCATTAGACCCCTTGCTGTTTCGGACTTTGTCAAGGATGATTGATCCTTCTTCGCCGGCATTCGATGAAATCCACCGTAATGGCTCTTGGACAGCACGTTGGATAATTCCTACTCCAACCTGCTCCTCTTCGCTGGCCTGAACTTTGTCAAGCTTGCTAGAAGAACGAATCAGAGCCACACCGCCACCAGGCACAATACCTTCCTCAACCGCAGCTCGCGTAGCATGTAGGGCGTCTTCCACCCGAGCCTTTTTTTCCTTCATTTCGATCTCCGTTGCCGCACCGACCTGAATAACTGCGACACCGCCGATCATTTTGGCCAAGCGCTCCTGCAACTTTTCGCGGTCGTAGTCCGACGTTGTTTCATCAATCTGCGCCCGAACTTGGTTAATCCTACCTTCGATGTCGGCTTTTTTCCCTGATCCGTCGACGATCGTGGTGTTGTCCTTATCAACCACTAGACGCTTGGCTTTACCCAAATCGCTAAGAGTCAAACTCTCTAACTTTACACCCAATTCTTCGGCTATCACCCTACCACCCGTAAGAATCGCAATGTCTTCTAACATGGCTTTTCTTCGGTCACCAAATCCAGGCGCCTTCACCGCCGCACATTGTAGGGTGCCCCTGATCTTATTTACAACCAGCGTAGCCAATGCCTCCCCCTCAATATCCTCAGCGATAATGATCAAAGGCTTCCCACTCTTGGCCACAGCTTCCAACACCGGGAGTAGATCCTTCATGGCCGATATCTTTTTTTCATGAATCAAAAGATATACGTCTTCGAATACGCACTCCATACGTTCCGGATCCGTCACGAAGTAAGGTGAAAGATAACCGCGATCAAACTGCATTCCTTCGACCACATCGAGGGTGGTCTCTAAACCCTTCGCCTCCTCAACTGTGATCACCCCTTCACGACCAACTTTGTTCATCGCTTCGGCAATAATCCCACCTATGGTGGAATCATTGTTAGCAGAGATAGTCCCGACTTGCGCGATCTCTGTCTGATCTCGCGTAGATTTGGACAACCCCCGCAGTTCCCCGACCATAGTCGTGACGGCCTTATCGATCCCACGCTTAATACTCATAGGGTCGTGTCCGGCGGCAACCATTTTCACGCCTTCTGCGTAGATGGCCCTTGCCAGCACCGTAGCGGTCGTAGTTCCGTCTCCGGCGACGTCCGAGGTCTTGCTCGCGACCTCTTTAACCATTTGGGCACCCATGTTCTCAAATTTATCTTCGAGCTCGATCTCTTTGGCTACGGTCACGCCGTCTTTCGTCACATTAGGCGCACCAAAAGATTTTTCGATCACCACGTTGCGCCCTTTAGGGCCGAGCGTAACTGTTACGGCGTCCGCCAGAACATTTACCCCTTTTAACGTTTTGTCTCTCGCGTCTTGACTGAATTTTACAAGCTTTGCAGCCATTCTTGATCCTCCATAAATATCCTGCGTTATCCTTCAATCACACCAAGGATGTCGTCCTCACGCATGATCAACTGCTCAGCCCCATCAATCTTCACCTCGGTACCTGCATACTTGCCAAACAGCACCTTGTCGCCTTTCTTAACATCCAGTGGCGTGACCTTGCCGTCTTCTCCAATTTTACCCTTGCCTACAGCAGTCACTTTACCCTCCTGGGGCTTCTCTTTTGCGGTATCCGGAATGATGATTCCACCGGCCGTCTTCTCCTCTTCCGCGATCCGCTTAACAATAATCCGATCCTGTAAAGGTCGAATTTTCATACCTTTATCTCCTTTCTCTCAAACGTCTTTATTGACACGTTGCTAAACTGGGAGGGTTAACCCACCCAGGAACTGACGAAATTAATCACTCTTTCTCTGTTGTCAACCGTCGACGGGTCAGAATTTCCGTTTTTGTGTTTCTTCCTCAAGATAGCGGCGATAGAGTATATCCCATTCTGCTGTGCCTCGTTCAACCTTCCTCGAAAGCGATCGTATTTTTTTTCTAATCGCCGCCTCTATAGCATCGCTACTTTGAAAAAAGGTACCAAGTATGCGCTTACTTTCGTTCAATGCGCCCCTTTCATTTACTATTTCGCCCTCGCTTCCTATCACTCTCAACGCGGCCCGAGCAAGCACCGTTATCCGGCTGTCAGAAAGATCGCTCATAGAGCAAAGTCTCTCTCATCCGCCAATTTGCGCTTTATCAGCTGAACCAACCTATGACGGTCCATCGTTGATGAATCGTCTAAGTGTTCATCCGCTAACATTTCCGCCTCTCGCTCTAATTCAGCCTCAGCGCGGAAGTTTCCAACGAAAGTCTCAGCGATTTTTTCCGCCACTTTCGCCTGTTCAGTCCGAAGACGTACAGAACCCCTCACACACAGGGCGTTTACTAGAGCTAGTGCGACATGGCTACACAGCGCGTCCGGGTCTCGCATGCCGCTACACCTTACCCCGGGCGGTGGACATTTTGCAACCCCTTCTTGACAAGAAAAACCAGGTTTGACATGGGAACGAGAGTGACACAATCAAAAACGTCCCATCCGACTCAGCGGTCCGCCTTCCCAACTGGACACTGGGAACACATCGCTACTTACCTCAAGGAAGGGTTGATCATAATTGACAGTAACCAAAAAATTACCTTTTTCAATGCCGCAGCCGAATCCTTAACTGGAGTTGCCCAGACGCAGGTTTACGGTGCAACCTATAGCTTAGTATTCCAGAACAACTCCTGGGTCACCTCTCTAGTCACCAGGGCACAAGACTCTGGGAATAGCCGAACAGCAGAGGAAGGCGATCTCAGGGACAGAAATCAACGCGTCATACCCGTGAGGGTTACCTGCTCTCCGATCTTCGACAAAGATAACTGCTCATTAGGTTTCGTACTTGTCGTACACGACCTGAGTTACCAGAAAGAGTTAGAGGAAGAGAAACTAAGGGATGAACGCCTAGCCGCGCTCGGCATTTTGGCTGCCGGCCTAGCCCACGAAATAAAAAATCCCCTGGCCGGAATGCGTGGTGCAGCGCAGCTGCTTCAAGGTAGCCGAAATGATCCAGCGACAGTGTCAGAGTATGCTAACATAATGATCCGTGAAATCGACCGTTTAGGACAATTGCTTGAGCGACTGCTCAACTTGTCAGGGAACTCTCAATTGGATACCGGTTTAGTCAACATCCATAAGACAATCAGTGAGGTACTTCTGTTGGAGAGTGCCGCCCTAAACAACAAGATAGTAGTACAAACGCATTTTGATCCGAGTCTACCCCCCATTGTAGGGGACGACACGCGACTCTCCCAAGTGTTCAGGAACCTAATCATAAACAGTTCTCAGGCTTTGAGCGAAAAAGAGGAAGGGACGCTGCGAATCGCGACGAAAATGGTTACTGACTTTCACCTTTTGCGGGGCTCCGGCCGAGTCGTCCCAAGAATTGAGCCAGGAATAGGTATAAGCGCCCCCTCCACCGATGAACTCGCTCCCGATATGGAAAGCAAAAACGAGGGACTCCCTTCCGGGCGCTTTCTGTGCATCAGCTTTGACGACAACGGTCCGGGCATCGCCGGAGCTCACCTACCGCAATTGTTCACGCCCTTTTTCACAACGAAAAGCGACGGAACTGGTCTGGGTCTCGCGATTAGCCAGCAAATCATTGCGCAGCACGGCGGTACCATCCGCGTAAAAAGCAGGGACGGCCACGGTGCGTCTTTCCAAGTATATCTGCCCGTCCCGTCTGTATAGAATATGTCATTGAAAACAAATATTTTGGTCGCGGATGATGAAGAACTCATACGGCGTGTGCTGGCAGAGACCTTGGTCGCTGAAGGTTACGAGGTAGAGACCGCTGCCGATGGGGAAATTGCATGGAAAGTAATCCAACGACGTACCTTCGATCTTGCCTTCCTTGATATTAGAATGCCAGGCCTGAACGGTTTGGAGGTTTTACGAAAGATAAAGGATCTCGAAGTCGCCCTGCCTGTTATCATAATGACCGGCCAGACAACGTTAACCAACGCCATTGAATCTATGAAAAGCGGGGCCTTTGATTATCTCCCAAAACCATTTGACCTCGAGGATGTTCGCATTTTGGCGGGTCGCGCTCTAGAGGCGAGCAGATTAGCTGCTAACACAAAACAAACCCGTCCGGCCATAGCCGGCAAAAATGAGCAAATAATTGGGAGCGGCCCTTCGATGCAGCAAGTCTACAAGACTATTGGACGCATCGTATCCAGCGACGCTACGGTGCTGATCCAAGGAGAGAGTGGTACCGGCAAAGAACTAGTTGCTAAAGTTCTTCATCATTACTCTTCCCGATGGCGGGGTCCTTTCGTACCGATAAATTGCTCGGCCATTCCTCTCGAATTGCTGGAAAGCGAGTTGTTTGGACATGAAAAGGGGGCCTTCACCGGCGCCACTGAACGTCACAATGGCAAATTCGAACAAGCGAATGGTGGAACGTTATTTTTAGACGAGATCGCAGACATGCCCTTGCCCCTCCAAGCAAAACTACTCCGCGTTTTCCAAGAACGAGAATTTACCCGCGTTGGAGGGAGTCAATTACAGAGAACGGACGTCAGAATCATTGCCGCTAGCAACCAAGACTTGGCTATTGCGGTGGAGCAGGATCGGTTTCGAGAGGACCTCTACTTCAGGGTCAAAGTGGTGCCTATAACGCTGCCCCCTTTACGCGAACGCCCGGAAGACATTCCCGAGTTGACGCGGCATTTTTTGTCAAAAATCGCCATAAACATGGGCACCACGGCGAAAGGAGTAACCACAGAGGCCCAGTCGCTCCTTAGTAGCTATTCCTGGCCCGGGAATGTGCGTGAGTTAGAAAACGCCCTTGTTAGCGCGGCAGTGCTGAGTCCTAGTCCCAAGTTAACGCCCTCAGACCTATCACTCGGAAAAGTTCCCGTATCGACTCATTCAGATGTTGCCGAGTTGCCTCTGGGCGATACGCTCAAAGGACAATTGTCATCGTATCTGCGTAACCAATTTCAAAGTAACGAGAACAATTTGTATGCCCGAGTAATCGCCCTAATCGAAGAGCCGCTGATTGAGTTGATCCTTGAACATACTGCGGGGAACCAAGTGAAGGCCGCTAAAATTTTAGGGATAAACCGAAATACGCTTCGAAAAAAAATGAACGTCTTGAAGATAACTGACAAACAGTAGAAGAACCAGCTGCCGGTAACAACATTTTATGGACGTTATCCTCCGAAGCCCTCTCTATGCAATCGCGGACACAGTTCGACGATCCGGTGTTCGGTACTATAGACTAGTCCAATCTGTCTGCGCCGGCGGCGCGTCGTTGCTCCAAATCCGCGCGAAAGGAGAGTCTTCGCGGGAATTTCTACACATGGCATCAAAAGTCAAACGAATATGTTCCGATCATAGCGTAACCTTGATCATCAACGATCGGTTGGACATCTGTCTGGCCACCAACGCAGACGGGGTGCATCTCGGACAAGAAGATCTGCCCATCAAGGTAGCCAGAAAACTGTTAGGAGATCGCAAAGTCATTGGTATATCGACACACGACGCGGAGCAGGCGCGAGTCGCGGAAGAGGAAGGCGCAGACTACGTCGGTTTCGGACCTTTGTTTCCGACGACTACAAAGCAAACCGGGTATACCCCCCGAGGATTGGACCAGCTACGTGAGGTTCGTAGTCGCGTCAAAATACCCATCGTAGCCATTGGAGGAATCACTTCGGCCCTTGCACCTGCAGCTCTTCGGGCCGGAGCTAACGCAGTCGCAATGATCAGTGAGATTGCGACTGCGAGCGACCCGGAATCCCAGGTCAACCTTATTCTAAGCAGTTTGAAGGGCCAAGGAATCCCTTCCTCCCGTTAGGCATCTTCCTGCAGTTCGTCATCTAACTCCGCCACGGTATCAATCAAACTATCGAACCTGGTGTACTCGCTTCTGAACGCGAGACGAACGGTGCCTGTCGGACCATTCCGCTGCTTTCCTATTATTATTTCTGCTGTACCGGTCTCATCAGATTCAGAATGATATACCTCGTCCCGGTAAATAAACATTATTACATCAGCGTCCTGCTCGATACTGCCTGACTCCCGGATATCTGACATCACCGGTCGTTTGTCCGAGCGTAGTTCTACCTGCCTATTCAATTGGGACAGTGCAACAACTGGGACTTCCAGTTCCTTCGCCAGCGCTTTTAAGCTACGAGAGATCTCCGCTAATTCTTGAGTGCGATTCTCCTGGGCGGTGAGGCCCCTCATCAACTGCAGATAGTCTATTACAATTATTCCTAGGTTGGCTTCACGCTTGAGCCTTCGAGCCTTGGCTCGCAGTTCTAAAATATTTTGACCCGGAGTATCGTCGATATAGATGGGCGCCTCCGCTAATCGACCAGCCGCCATCGCCAGGCGCGGAAAATCTCGCTCGCCCAAATAGCCCGCTCTAACCTTCGCATTGTCGACCCTCGCCTCAGCGCAGAGCATACGCATAACTAGCTGCTCTTTCGCCATTTCCAAAGAAAATATACCGACAGCCATATCCGTTTGTAATGCTATATACTGAGCAATATTTAGTACAAACGCGGTTTTACCCATGCTCGGCCGGGCCGCTATAATTACCAGATCAGCAGGCTGGAGGCCTGCTGTTTTCTGATCGAGGTCAGGAAATCCAGTAGGAACACCTGTAACAAGTTCCTTCCTCTCGTAAAGCTGTTCAATGGTCTTGATAGTGTCCATGATCATGTCTCCCACCTTCGAAAAGGCAGGCCGAACGCGTTTCTCGGACACATCAAAGATCAGCCTCTCGGCTTCATCTAGAAACTGCTCAACATGTTCCTCACCGTTGTAACAGCGACTGACAATTTCTCCCGAAACATTGATTAGACTACGAAGCACCGCCTTCTCTTTGACTATACGAGCATAGAAGGAAATGTTAGCCGCGCTTGGCACTTTCTCACTCAACTCGGCCAAATAAGTAGCGACTCCAACCACCTGCAATTCATCTCTATTTTTCAACGCGTCGGTTAGCGTAATTAAGTCAATCGGTTCACCTCTCTCCGTTAAAGACATCATCGCGATGAATATTTTTTTATGTACTTCGCGATAGAAGTCCTCTACGCCCATGATCTCGACTACCTGATCTATCGCCTGCCCATTCAAAAGGATGCCACCGAGAACCGATTCTTCGGCCTCAAGACTCTGGGGAGGGACGCGTCGTATCGTTTCTTCAAGTGTTGCCACGCGGTACTTTCCTTAGGCCGGTTTTACTCGATTAATAATCAGCAGGAGTCAACTTTCAAGGCTATCACGGACAAAACTAAAGAGCTCGCTAATTTCCTTTAACCCACCTGCGATTCTTGGTCCGTACCAACACAAGCCCATCCCGTCTATGGGATAGAAGTGCCCTCCCTCTCCTGCATAAGTTCCTTCGAGAGGCCGGAAATCGACAAGATGCTTTTCGGAAAATGGATAAGGCTCACTAGGCAAAAGAACAACATGAGGGTTTCTAGCGACCACCTCGTCCATCGCAAGGGAAAAGTAACGTTCTGCCGCTCCCGCAAAGATATTCTCGCCACCACAACAGCGCAGCATATCATTACTGTACGTGTCCCAATTAAACGACATCCAGGGCTTGCGCCATATTGGACAAAAAACACGCAGGGTTAACCGGTCACTAGAGTCCGTCTTACTTGCCCTGTATTTCAGTAGTAGCGAGTGTTCCATTGATTCGGCTTCGGTCGAACGGCCAATTACATCCCCTAACTCTTTCACCATTCGTATACCGCTCTCGACCGTCCTTGGTGCGGTCACATATATGGGACAGTCCTTGTCATGAAGTGCCCTAAAGTCCTCGTGTCTGTTTTCCTCGTCGTTGAAAATAACTAAATCAGGATGTAGTTCAAGAATCGCCCCGATATCCGGATTTTTGGTACCGCCGACTGCTTTGATTTTTTGCAAGGCCTCGCCCGGTTGCGTGCAATACGACGTAACTCCTACCACCTGGTCACCTGCCCCAAGAGCAAATATCGTCTCGGTAACGCTTGGTACTAGGGACACAATTCGTTGTGGAGTGCCCTTCAAGGAAAGCATTCGTCCAAGTGAATCCCTGTATTCAAGCATTTCTTTTCCAATGACTGGAACGGCAACGGCGTCGTTCGTGTTTATCGTTCCAGAATGGTTTCTAGGATTTTTCTCTCTTCGGGCGTTACTTCTTCTACCGCTTCCCCACCTTGCCTGACCTGGTCCGATTGCGAGACATCCAAAGGCGTTTTTTTTTCGGCTATGACATCCGCGGTAAACAATCCTACACGGCGCAACTCCGTGTCCATGATAAAAACAATCCCTATAAATATGACGAGGCCCACGCAACCGACTAAGAGAAGCAATCTGGGAATCCATACCCAGCGGGGTCGCTTAGCACTCCTTCTCTTACGTGTAGTTTTTGTTCTCGGCACAATTCCCCCCTAAACCTTAGCGCCACCAAGTTCCGAGCGCCGTCCGGAGAGCCTCTAAGGGCGTTTTTCTATCCCAACCTTCTACCCCATTGTACCACCTCAAGCCTACCGATTGGAGCCGTCTGCTCCGCGCTGCGATTCTGAACCACACCGGCCAGCTAGGGCCATAGAATAAACGACTCGCGAGACACAGCCGGCTCAATTTTTTTCCAGGCCATGATGAGGCAAACCGGTCAGTATAGTCGGCAAATGAGAACTCCTTTCGCAGCAGCGCTCCTATGACCGCATTAGCGGCGAATGCGCCCTGCTCAAATGCGAACGAAATCCCTTCGCCCATTAAAGGCTCTGCTCCCGCAGCGTCACCAACAAGCAAGACACCCGGCGCCGCAATCGGGCACTTTGTATTGTGGGCAAAAATAGGGAAGGATCGGAAATGTCGTTGCAAACCCGGCGGCGGGCAATACCCTGCTTCTCGTAACTCCTTCATTAGGAGAGTCTTTAAATCAGTGTTGCTCAGAGAACAGTCGGCGACGGAATAAATGCCCACGTTCACGTGAGGGATTCCATTAATAATGCAAGGGAATTTCCACAGATATCCGCCAAGTCCAATCCTGACTGGTGCAAAATTGAAATCCAACCGACGGTGGGAAAACCCGGCCCAATTGGACTCCGCGACTGATATGTCACACATCATTCCTCTACCTGCAGGCTCCGAAGATCTTCGGACCAACTCTCGGCGAGTCCGGCTTCCAGAGCCATCGGCACCCACCACTACTCGAGCAAGATACGTACACTTGTCAGTCTCAATACGCGTGCCGTTGGACTCGCGCACTATATTGATAACCTTCTCGGATTCGCGAACCCTTGCGCCTCTGACTTTGGCCTCTTCCACCAAAGAATGATCAAATTCGTTTCTCCTGACAATAGTACACATTTCGCCCTGCCCAGAGACCAACACATTCCTGGACGGCGTCTTGATGAATGCGTTTTTCACTTTTACGTGTGGTACCTTGAGCGGGATCTCGAGCCTGTGTAAACAAGACAGGGTATGAGGGATAAGGCCCCCGGCACAGACCTTTTCCCTCGGGTGTAGGGCCTTCTCCAAAAGCAACACCTCACCAGACAGCGAGGGGTCAACCTTAAGAAGATTGAGCGCCGTGGCGGTACCCGCCGGTCCCGAACCTATAATTACGATGTCAACGCGATCCACGACCGTGGGAATTCCCTATAGTGGAGACCGGTCAATCCGTTTCTCTGTAACATTCGTTGGGGCGCAGATGTCCTAGCTACGGAGTCGCTGATCCTCTACAGCCATGCCCGAAACGGCTTAACAATTACGCGGCCCCCTTTTTAATTGACCTTGCTCGGAACATAGGCCCAGCGCAATTTATCTTAAAGACTTGCACGGGGCTCAACATTTTCACGAATCCAATCGACGATCTCTTGCGTACTAGCACCAGGAGTAAAAACCTTTTTTACTCCAAGGTCCGCCAACACGGACATATCTTCCTCCGGTACAATACCACCACCAAAGACTGCAACATCGTCAGCACCACGTCCTCGGAGCGCCTCTAAGATTGCAGGAAACAGCGTGTTATGAGCACCCGACAAAATACTGAGCCCTATGGCATCAACATCCTCCTGCACAGCGGCCTCGGCTATCATTTCCGGAGTCTGGTGTAAGCCCGTGTAAATTACTTCGAACCCCGCGTCCCGAAGGGCGCGCGCAATAATCTTGGCACCGCGGTCATGACCATCGAGCCCCGCTTTCGCAACTAGAATGCGGAGTACTTTTTCTTCCGACACATACACCTCCCTGAAAAAACTCTGGCCTTTTTATTTCACAGTCAAGCGCAAATTCTATTCGAAGCATCCCTCTCACAACCAGGCCGGATCCTGATAGATTCCGAATACCTCACGATATACATCGGAAATTTCCCCGACCGTACAATATGCTTTGACCGCATCAATCAGGACCGGCATCAAATTTTTCCCGCTCTTCGCTGCCGAACGTAGTTCGTCGAGATGCCGGTCCACCACGGCGTTGTCACGTTCCTGTTTTACGCGACGTACTCCCGAAGCCTGGCTGCGTTCGACCGCAGGATCTATTTTGAGTATCTCGACAGAACGATTCTCTTGGGTCTCATGAGAGTTAACTCCTACGATAACTTTTTCTTTTGCATCCAACTGTTGTTGGTACCGGTAGGCGGCATCCGCGATTTCTTTCTGTGGATAGCCCACATTAATGGCTTGGATAATCCCGCCCAACTCATCGATGCGATCTATATATGAGAATGCGTCCTTCTCCATCCGATCGGTAAGAGCCTCAATAGCCCAGCTCCCTCCCAGGGGGTCCACAAAATTAGTGACTCCACTTTCTTCCGCAATGATTTGTTGTGTTCTCAACGCCACAGTGACCGATTCCTCGGTCGGCAAGGCCAGAGTCTCATCCATCGAGTTGGTATGTAGGGATTGAGTGCCGCCGAGCACCCCAGCCAATGCCTGAATAGCCACCCGAACGACATTGTTGACAGGTTGTTGTGCCGTCAGACTAACCCCTGCCGTCTGGCAATGCGTACGCAGCAAGAGGGAACGCGGATTCTTCGCTCCAAACCTCTCTTTCATTATCTTTGCCCACATCCGACGCGCTGCCCGTAATTTGGCAATTTCCTCAAAAAAGTCGTTGTGGACATCAAAGAAAAAAGACAACCGAGGCGCAAAGTCGTCTACGTCGAGCCCCCTGTCAATTCCTGCTTGGACGTAGCCTATCCCATCGGCTATCGTAAACGCGAGTTCTTGTACCGCAGTAGAGCCCGCTTCGCGAATATGGTACCCGGAAATCGAAACAGCGTGCCAGCGCGGCACTTCCTTAGCACAGAATTCGATCATGTCAGTCACAATTCGAACGGCCGGTTCAGGAGGGCAAATCCATTCCTTCTGAGCAATAAATTCCTTGAGCATGTCGTTTTGGATTGTTCCACTTATTGCATTCCGCGGGATCCCCTGTTTGTCGGCGACCGCTATGTACATCGCCAACAGCACACTGGCGGTGCAGTTTACCGTCATTGAAGTCGACACCTCATCAAGAGGGATACCATCGAAAAGACGTTCCATATCTTTGATGCTTGATACCGATACTCCCTCTCGGCCAACCTCTCCCAAAGATCGTTCATGATCAGCATCGTACCCCATTAGTACGGGCATATCGAACGCGGTCGAAAGGCCAGTCTGCCCTTCGGAAAGGAGTAGTTTAAAGCGTTTATTTGTGTCTTCTGGCGTCCCGAACCCCGCGAACTGACGCATCGTCCAATAACGACCGCGGTACATACTTGGATAGACGCCTCGCGTATAGGGATATTCTCCCGGATACCCGATTCCTTCCAAATTCGTACCGTTCAAGTCATCGGGCGTGTAAACCGGCGCGATTTCCATATCAGAAACCGTGGAAAACCGCTCACGGCGCTCTTGCTCATGAGGGTATTTTTGTTCTAACCAATCTTGCTTGCTCATCAATCCTCCCAAGGGCGATAACTTCGATCATTCGTAATTATTCGCTGTTTTGTACTGCTAATAGGGTTTTTTGCCACACCACTCACTCGCTACATATCACGTAGCCTCTGCGCAGGTCCAGAATAGGCGAATGGCAAACAAACCCGGTGCTTTACCTGCCTCTGAAATTCGGAGGCCGTTTTTCTAGGAAGGCAGACATCCCTTCAGATTTGTCTTCAGTTGCAAACGTAAGCGCAAAGGATTCCATCTCGAATCGACACGCGTTAACAATATCCATATCAATACCAGCGTTAATGGCAGACTTGGCCTGTTGGATAGCTATGGCCGGTTTCGTAGTCAATGTAGCCGCAAGGGCCTTAGCTTCCTTGAGACAATCATCGTGTGTAACTACACGGTTAACCAAACCTAAGCGCTCAGCCTTCTCCGCATCGATCATTTCACCGGTATAAATTAACTCTCTCGCTAAAGGCAGCCCGATTCTTCGGGCGAGTCGCTGTGTTCCTCCAAATCCGGGTATTACACCTAGATTAATCTCAGGCTGTCCAAACCTAGCTTTCTCAGACGCTATTATCATGTCACAAGCAAGCGCGATTTCTATGCCTCCCCCCAACGCGTAGCCATTCACTGCGGCGATCACGGGAATGTGCAATTCCTCCAGTGTCCGCGCTACACTTAAGCCTAAGGCGGCAAATGCTTTTCCTTCGATTGGCGTCATCGACGCCATCTCAGAGATGTCTGCACCGGCTACAAATGCTCTATCACCTACGCCTGTAAACACGAGACATTTAACTTCTGGTTTGGTACGGAGTAAGCCCAAGCATTCAGCAATCTCGCGCAAAGTAGGCGGGTTTAGCGCGTTTAGGCTCTTCGGTCGATTGATGCTGATAGTAGCAATCGCGTCTTCCTCTTCAAATAGAATGTTTTCGTACGACATATTAATACTCCGGTTGCCCTTCAAAATGGTGCAAAGTGTTCAAGAAACGGATGGTTTTGCTCTTCGACCGCATCACAACAGAGTGCGACTCGGCACCTCCAGGAAAAAACCGTACGCCACGGAGATAATCTCCTGTAGTTACCGCGGTTGCTGCAAAAACGACGCTACCTTTGGCCAATTCTTCCCCAGTATATTTCTTGCTCGTATCTACGACTCCATTAACCCGTAGTTGCTCAGCTTCCTCCTGGTTAGCAGGCTGAAACCGGGCCTGAATTTCGCCACCCAAGCAACGTAGAGCGGCCGCAGCAAGTATTCCTTGCGCTGCGCGCCCGGTTCCTATCAGGAGGTCTATTCCTGACTCCTTCCGGGTCGTCGCGAGTGCCGCGGATAGGTCTCCGTCGCTTATCAGTTTCACCTGAACGTCGATTTCCCTTAATTCACGGAGCAGATTCGCATGCCGAGGCCGATCAAGCATCACGACTCGAAGATTTTGTGGTTTGACCCCCTTAACGGCGGCAAGCGCCACTAAGTTATCTTTCATCGGCCTGTCAAGATCAATACTACCTCGACCCCAGGCCCCGACCGCTATCTTCTCCATATAAATATCTGCTGGACACTGCAAGAATCCACCCTGTTCAGCGACCGCGATCGCGGAGATCGCATTTGGCGCCCCGAGTGCACACGTAGTGGCGCCTTCTAAACCATCAACCACAACTTCTAAAGCGTCTCCTTTTCCCGTTCCCAAAGATTCGTCTACGTAAAGCATAGAGACGCTATCTTCCGTCCCCTCACCCAGAACTAGGTGGCCATTAAACTCAATATCCGGGAAAAGTCGATGCATTGCTTGAACGGCAGCCGAATCAGCTGCCGCTTCATCGCCGCGCCCCATGTGAGAGGCAGCTGCGAGCGCGGCCGCCTCGGTCATTCGAACAAATTCTAGAGCAAGGTTACGATCCATACTCCACTCTTGACTCGGCCGATGTCCCCGGCATACCTCTACCTGAGAGATTCCACGGTACCACCAATTACATGCTCCAATAATTCCCACGCGTGGGGTACTAAAATATTGGTTTCTCTTGCAGACATTTCGTTGTAACCCAAGCCCTGTATAGAACCTGAACTAGTATCTGAAGACGTAACAACAAACGGTACCGGATCCGAAGAGTGCGTTCTTATGGCGACCGGTGTCGCATGGTCTGGCATCAATAATACCGTCCATTCGTCGTGCCCATCGAGACCTCGAAGAATAGTGCCTACAACCTTTTCATCAAAGTCTTCCAACGCCTTTACCTTCTTCTCCGCTGAACCCATATGGCCAGCTTCGTCTGGAGCTTCAACGTGAAGAAATAGAAAATCCTTTTCACTGAGGGCGGTAATGCCGTATTCAGCCTTCCCCAAATAATTTGTGTCCAGGAATCCCGTCGCACCCGGTACGTTTATCACTTCTAATCCTGCTAATACTCCAATACCCCGGACCAGATCGACCGCCGAAATGACCGCTCCGTTCAGACCGAATCTATCAGCTATAGTAGGGACCTCGGGGCGTCTCCCCTGACCCCACAACCAAATAGAGGATACAGGGTCAACGCCAGCATTACGTCTCTTCACATTCACTGGATGTTCGGCAAACACTTCTTCCGACCGGTTCATGAGATTGTGCAGCACTTCCGAGCCTTCGCCATCAGGCAGATGTCCATCTAACGACTGGTCGGTTATATCGTGGGGTGGTGTCGTTTTCATAGCCTCCTGGCCATCGTGCCATACTAACAAGTGCCGGTAACTGACGCCCGAGTGAAAGGAAAACTCCTCCGAGCCGAGTTCTCGTTGTAGGGCCTGAACTAGACTGTCAGCATCTTCGTTAGAGATATGTCCGGCGGAGAAATCAGCCATCGTTCTCGCACCTTTCTTCCGATTCCCATACGTCACTAGGTTGCAACGAAATGCAATGTCGTCGCTGGCGAGTTCAACCCCCATACTCGCCGCTTCTATAGGCGATCGACCCGTATGGTATCGCCGCGGGTCGTAGCCAAGCAGACTCATAGTTCCAACATCGCTTCCAGGAGGATATCCGGACGGTATTGTCTGAGTTAGCCCAAACACGCCTTCGGAAGCCATATGGTCCATATGTGGAGTGTGTGCGTACTGGAGAGGCGTCTTTCCGCCGAGTTCCTCAATTGGCCAATCCGCCATACCATCGCCTTGGAGAACAACATACTTCATAAAACTTGCCTCTAACTTCGTCGCTTCATAATCATTCAAAGGGCGATCTTTGACTGCTTTTTTCCAAGCCATTGAAAATGGCAGCCCGGGTGCTTTCATAATCGGCTGATACCTCCACCGGCATATTCGCTGAGAGCGAATCTACGCCGCGGAGCTTTCCCTCGTGGTACCGACGCTTAAAATCGGTGAACTTTAGTCCATGCGCGGTGGAAACAACCACCGTCCGTTCGTCATGCCGTATCGCTCCTTCCAGGACCAACTTCTTTGTTACTGCAAGTGCCACCCCAGTGTGCGGACAGTTAAACAACCCATTCAAATCACCCAACGCCGAAGCCTCAGCGAGTTCTTCTTCGGTAGCCTGCTCTACAATACTGTCGAACTCAGACAAGATACGAATGGCTTTGTAAACGCTCACCGGATCGCCGATCTGAATAGCAGAAGCCAATGTTTTTTTCGCCTTAACAGGCCTATACTTTCGAAATCCCTGCCTGTAGCTCCGGTACAATGGGTTTGCCCGTTCGGTCTGTCCACAAATCAGTCGTGGCAGTCGGTCCGTCAGTCCAAGCTCCTTCATCAGCAGAAAACCCCGACCAATTGCGGTAACATTGCCCAAGTTTCCCCCGGGAACCACCACTACATCAGGTACTTCCCAATCAAACTGTTGAGCTATTTCTATAGAGATCGTTTTCTGTCCTTCTAGACGCAGACTGTTGAGAGAATTTGCCAGATACACATTCTCCTTCTCGCAGAGCTCCGTGACGATTCGCATACACCCATCGAAATCCGTATTCAGTGATAAGGTCAACGCCCCGTTGGCCATCGGCTGTAGAAGCTGTGCTGCGGAAACGCGATTTCGTGGCAAAATAACGACAGCCGGTATACCGGCCACAGCACAATAAGCAGCTAGCGCCGCGGAAGTGTCACCGGTCGAGGCGCAGGCGATTGCGGGAATCGAGATGCCGTCCGCAATCATTTGCTTGACCATAGAAACGAGCACGGTCATCCCCAGATCTTTAAAAGAGCCCGTATGCGAGTTTCCGCATTGCTTCACCCATAACTCTTTGAGCCCGATTTCCTGCCCTAACCGCTGCGCCCAAAACAAATTGGTGCCGCCTTCGTAAGTCGATACTATATTTTTATTGTCTATAGCCGGACAAACGATTTCTTTCTTGCCCCACACGCCGCTGCCGTACGGGAACTCGGTACGTCTGTATCGTTCGTCAAACAGAGTCCTCCAGTTTTCGGCTCCATGGGATTTAAGTGCAGAGACGTCGTGCGCTACGTCCAGAAGTCCTCCACACTCGGGGCAATGATAAAGAACCTCCGTAAGGGGGTAGGCACCTGGACAACCGGAAGCACATTCGAACCACGCCCGAAAATGGCGGTTGTTTTTCACTACCGATCGGCCGTCCGCCAACTGTGAAAGCCCCCCCTTTTTCCGCTTCATATTTTTGCCCTAATTCAGCTCGCAATTCCCTAACCCAGGCGGTCCTCAATACGTATACACATGCACTTGCCGTTCACAATAGGCAACTGGTCTACCAGACTCACGGCGGTTTTTAAGTTACTCTCAGGAGCGGCATGCGTCCTCATTACGAGTGGGACTGCTTTGTCGCCGCCGCCCCTGCCTCGTTGGATCACAGACGCGATACTTATGTTCTGGTCGCCAAGAATTCCGCTAATCTGCGTCAGTACGCCCGGACGATCTATGGCCATAAACCTCAAGTAATACTCCCCGACCAATTGATCCATCGACCGCAAGGCCGCGTCTCGGAGATCGGCCCAGGCATAGCCAAGAGGCCGTTGGTAGCTGCGATTGGTTACCGAGGACCGTGCTATTTCGATAACATCCGATAGCACGGCGGCAGCAGTTGGCAAAGCGCCCGCCCCCTGACCGAATTGTAACGAGGAGCCCAGCGCTTCTCCCTGCGTAAGAACAGCATTGTAGGGTCCATTAACACCGGCAAGAATACTTTCCTGCGGTATCATTGTCGGGTGGACTCGTGCTTCGAGCGCGCCGGATTCCTCTTTCGCAATAGCGAGCAACTTGATGACGTAGCCAAACTCCCTCGCTAGTGCAATGTCAATATTGTTCAGTCCACGAATCCCTTCCGTGTATACAGACTCGACCGGTACCCGCACGCCAAAAGCAAGCATTACAAGTAGCGTAAGTTTTTGGGCAGCATCAAGTCCGTCCACGTCCATGCTAGGGTCCGCTTCGGCGTAGCCTAGCTCCTGGGCTCGGCTTAGAACAGTATCAAAATCCTCATCCTCCTCACTCATAGTTGAAAGCACGTAGTTGCAGGTACCGTTAACGATTCCGAAAAGGGCTTTGTTTGCGTCGGCACCAAAGCCCTGACGTAGCGTCCGAACGATTGGGACGCCGCCGGCGACACTAGCCTCAAAGCCAAGTGGGGCTTGTTCCTTTTCGGACATCGCAAAAATCTCGCCGCCATGAAGTGCGAGGAGGGCCTTATTCGCAGTGACTACTGCCCTACCGCTAGAAAGTGCCGCCAGAACTAGAGACTTTGCCGTTTCTGTCCCGCCAATTAATTCCAGAATTAAATCAATATTTTCGTCACGAGCAAGTTGCAGTGGGTCCGTGGAAACACGAATATCCGGCGGCAATCCTTCCGTGACCGAATGAATACTTCGGCTCGCTACGTGGACCAAATTGAGCGCCGCGCCAACTTTCTTTTTGAACGCATCACGGTACCGCGTTAACAACTCCACGACGCCTCTACCAACAGTACCAAACCCGGCGAGACCTATGTTGATTTCACGCTCTTGCATTTTTACGTCACGGTTCAGCGACTCATATTACTAAAAGTGCACCATCTTTCCTCCCGGAAAAACTTTCCGACAGGGTAGCCCAATGAACTTCGGGTAGGCTCGCGCAACACGCTCGAAAACCCCTTTGTTCTTAACCACCAAAATCGACAGCCGACCTATAAGACCATCAAATGGTCAGTCGGTTCGCACGATCACACAATACGAAGAGCCTTTTCTCCTATCTCAGAT
This sequence comes from uncultured Enterobacteriaceae bacterium, assembly GCA_964460065.1. GTDB lineage: Bacteria > Desulfobacterota > Binatia > Bin18 > Bin18 > Bin18. The sequence continues at coordinate 28,055 of CAYWPF010000068.1, read as the reverse complement.
TGAGCAAGGGTACCTGAAAGTACCTTGCGTATCCCTCTAACGGCCTGCCGCGTGCGATGTTCGTTTTCAATTAAAGCGAACCGGACATATTCGTCGCCATATGGACCGAACCCTATCCCGGGCGAGACAGCAACCTTGGCCTCGGACAGAAGATATTCCGCAAATCCCATCGACCCCATAGATCGATACGTCTCGGGCACCTTCGCCCACACAAACATGGTCGCCGTGGGCTTCGGAATGTACCAACCGGCGCGCCCTAGCCCGTCAATCAATACGTCCCGGCGACGACGATATCTTTCCCGCATCTCATCGACACATTCTTGCGGCCCGTTTAGCGCGTGTATTGCTGCAATTTGAATCGGTTGGAAAATGCCATAATCGAAATAGCTTTTGAGACGCCCCAATGCCATGATAGCCTCTGCGTTCCCATTTGCGAAGCCGACTCGCCAACCTGGCATGTCATAAGATTTGGACAAAGTAAAAAATTCGACGCCAATGTCTTTTGCACCGGGTACTTGTAAAAAACTGGGTGGAACGTATTCGTCAAAATAAAGGTCTGCATACGCGAAGTCGTGGATAACGAAAATCTTATGTTCTTTTGCGAATTCTACGACGCCCGCAAAAAAATCGAGATCCACAACTGCCGTCGTTGGGTTATGAGGGAATGATAGGAGCAGCATTTTCGGGCGAGGCCAACACTGCTGTACTGTCTCTTTCAACGCCGCAAAAAAGTCTTCACCGGGACGCAAAGGAAACACCCTCAGATCGGCGTTAGCCATAACTATTGAGTACTGGTGAATCGGGTAGGTAGGGCTGGGACATATAGCGACATCACCGGGGCCAAGGATCGATAACGCAAGGTGGGACAGTCCCTCTTTCGAGCCAATAGTAACAATCGATTCAGACTCAGGATTGATCTCGACATCGAACCGGTCTCTATACCAATTGCTCATCGCGAGCCGTAATTTGTACAGCCCCTTGGAAGTTGAGTACCGATGATTTTGCGGCTTTCCCGCGGCCTCCACCAATTTATCCACCACGTGTTTCGGTGATGGGTGGTCCGGATTCCCCATGCCAAAGTCGATGATGTCCTGGCCGGCACGGCGCGCCTCCATCTTCATCTTGTCCAGCGTAGCAAACAAGTAAGGGGGTAAGCGCTTAATCCTTGGAAATTCCATATCGATAATACAACATGATCGCCCCGGTCGGGGTTTGCTAGCACGTACGATCGCTCCGTGCCGTCGAGTAAGGGTATAGGGGATTTGCCAGGATGGGTCAAACTCTCGAGCTTATAATCCCTGGGAAGAAACGTCACCCAACACGAGCCAACTCCAATCGACCGGCCCAGCGGTCGTCGAGAATGGCAGCCAAATAACGTGACTCCGGTGACGAAAGGGTAGGATCTCCAGCTAACCAGGCTTGCGCTTCATCTCTCGCTTCTCCCAGAATCCGGCTGTCCCGGACGATGTTGGCCACACGGAAATCCGGCATCCCGGACTGTCGCGTACCAAGAAACTCCCCGGGACCACGGACGGCGAGGTCGGCTTCGGCGATTCTGAAACCGTCCTCTGTCTCTGTCATGATCCTCAACCTGTATCGAGACTCCTCAGTGGGAGAATACTGAGCTAGCAGAAAACAAAAAGACGCAGCACTCCCTCTCCCTACGCGGCCTCTAAGCTGATGTAATTGGGCCAGACCAAACCGTTCAGCATGCTCAATAAGTATTACCGTCGCATTCGGGACATCAATGCCTACCTCAATAACTGTAGTCGAAACCAGTAATTGACACTCTCCGTCTTTAAAACGTTGCATAACGGATTCTTTTTCCCGATTTTTCATGCGTCCATGAACAAGACCTACTGTACAGTCAGAAAAATAAGTCTCCGCTAACTCTTTGGCCATCGTCGTCGCCGCCTTAAGGTCCGATTTTTCGGAGTCTTCCACCAAAGGGTAAACGACGTACGCCTGATGACCTTTTTTTATCTGTTCTTTGACAAGGTCATAGGCTTCCGTTCTATCGTCTTCATGAAAAAGCCGAGTTCTGATTGGTTTTCGGCCGGGAGGGCGCTCATCGATAGCAGACACTTCCAAATCACCGTATATCGTCAATGCCAGGGAACGCGGGATCGGTGTCGCGGTCAGGAGCAAAAAATCAGGATTGGCCCCCCTCATCTTAAGGGCTGCGCGCTGCATCACGCCGAATCTGTGCTGCTCATCTACGATAACAAGTCCTAATCTTCTGAAGCTAACGCTTTCCTGAATTAAAGCATGCGTACCAACCGCTATTTCGACTTCACCGCGCTCCAATGAGCCGTAGATCTCTTGCTTGCGCTTCGGCCTTATATCGCCCGTCAACAAAACTATGGAGATTCCAAGTTGCGACGCAAGAGGTGACAAGGTCCGAAAATGTTGTTCGGCTAAAAGTTCAGTGGGAGCCATGAATGCGGCTTGGTAACCACTGTCGAGGGCGGCCAGAGCTGAAAAGAATGCGACTATTGTCTTACCGGACCCGACATCGCCTTGTACTAGGCGATTCATAGGAGTTGATGCACTCATATCCCTAAAGATGGCATCCATCACACGGTTCTGGGCGCCCGTCAGCCGAAAGGGCAAAATTTTATACAAACGGCTCACTAAAGGCCCAGGTACAATACACAGCCCCTCTTCACGCACGGCCCTACGCCGTCGCAGCGCTATACCTAGTTGGAGATAAAATAACTCGTCAAAGACAACCGCTCTATGCGCCGCGGACGCGGCCGAATTTAGCGCCGCAATCTCCGCGTCCTCAGAGGGAATGTGGAGCTCCCTCAGGGCGTGATTCAGAGGCATCAGTTTTAACTTCTGGCAAATCGATGAAGGAACTCCGTTAGACACCTGATCAACGTGTAATCGTACCGCACCCTGAACAATGCGTTGCATCGTGGCAGCCGTCATCTCGCCCGTCTTATTGTATACCGGAAGGATTCGCGTTGCCGCATCTTGCGATTGGTCCTCAAGTTCTATGTCCGGGTGAATCATCCACTTCCCACCCCTCAAACCTTTCTCGACTTTCCCATGCAGAAGTACGCGCGTCCCCGGTCTGTAACGCTGAAGGAAATAATTGTGTTGGTGGTACCATAGTAAATAAAGAACTCCCGTATCGTCCTTCACAGCGGCTTCTAAAATCCAACGTCGACGACGCGCAAGGAACCTGCGGCTAATTTTCGTAATTTCGCCGCAGGTACTCGTGATGTCTCCCAGTTCCAAATCAACAACGCTCTTAATTTCTCGTCGGTCCTGATATCGAAATGGCACGTGGTAGAGCAAATCTTCCACCGTTTGAATGCCCAATTTGGCCAGCTGCTCTGCCCTACGTGGCCCCACACCCTTTACGTATTGAACCGATTTCTTCAGCGGACCAAACGCCCTTGGTCGGCTGTGGGACCCTTGATTTGAGCCGCGGTACTGGTTGGCCATACCTTTTTTAATTGTGATATTCTTGGAGCGGCGTCACGTCGAGAAGTCCCCGATTTAACCGCGCAATACCGTCCGCCGCAGCTGAGGCGGCAGCGATTGTCGTAAAATACGGCACCTGACATTCAAGTGAACTTCGGCGGATAGAATATGAATCTTCTATGGATTTGGAACCTTCCGTCGTGTTGATTACCAAATCGATGGACCCGGCCTGCAATGCATCCACTATGTGCGGCGACCCTTCCAAAACTTTATTTATTAATTCCACTCCGAGACCATGTCGTCTGAGGAAAGCGCCGGTCCCACGCGTGGCTACGAGAGAGAACCCATTAACAGACAACTGCTTCGCTATAGCTATCGTAGAGTCACGGTCTCTCCTACGCACGCTGATAAAAGCTCTGCCCCCATCCGGAAGTATGGTACCCGCTGCAAACTGCGCCTTTGCAAAAGCCATGGGAAAAGATTGATCGAGCCCCATAACTTCCCCGGTTGATTTCATTTCAGGGCCAAGAAGGGTGTCAACACCCGGGAATTTAATAAAGGGAAACACCGCCTCTTTCACAGCCACGTGGGGTGGTATGACCTCTTGTGTGAAATCTAATTCCTCCAGCGTCTTGCCGGCCATTACCCTCGAAGCTATCTTCGCGAGCGGGACTCCTATCGACTTGCTCACAAAGGGTACCGTTCTGGATGCCCGTGGATTGACTTCGATAATAAAAACCGCATTTTGCTGAACAGCAAATTGAATGTTCATCAAGCCCACCACGTTGAGCTCCTGAGCTAAGAGTACTGTTTGACGTCTAATCTCGTCTTGAACTCCTTTTGACAATGTCCGAGGGGGGAGAGAACAGGCGCTATCACCAGAGTGCACACCCGCCAGTTCTATATGCTCCATGATTCCGCCTATAACAACACGACGGCCATCACTCACAGCATCAACATCGACTTCGATAGCATCATCAAGGAACTTGTCTATTAGGACCGGCTTATCTCGCGAAACAGAAACAGCTTCGCGCATGTACCGCCGCAAGCTGTTCTCATCATAAACAATTTCCATCGCACGGCCGCCCAATACGTACGAAGGCCGAACCAACAAGGGATACGTAACATTTTTAGCAACGCTGACGGCCTCCGGGATCGACCTCGCTATGCCATTCGGGGGTTGCCGTAAACCGAGCACCTCTATCATTTCCTTAAAACGTTCTCTGTCCTCCGCACGATCAATGGCATCCGGCGGCGTGCCCAAGATCGGGACCCCGGCCTCTCGTAAGGGGACTGCTAATTTGAGGGGCGTTTGTCCGCCAAACTGCACTATCACGCCGGAGGGATTTTCTCTTCGCACGATGGCCAAAACATCTTCCTTAGTCAGAGGTTCGAAATAAAGCTTGTCGGAAGTGTCATAGTCGGTGCTTACCGTCTCCGGATTGCAATTAACCATTATTGTCTCGAAACCGTCCTCCTTGAGCGCGAAGGACGCGTGCACGCAACAATAATCAAATTCTATACCCTGTCCAATCCTGTTGGGGCCCCCGCCCAAAATCACTATTTTTTTTCGGTGGGAGGGAGACGACTCGTCCTCCCCGTCATAACTCGAGTAGAGATAAGGAGTATGGGCGGCGAATTCGGCCGCACACGTATCCACTGTTTTGTACACAGGCAAAATATTCCGACGCTCACGTTCCTCTCGCACCTTATCTTCATCTACGCCCAACAAGTGGCCAACATAGACATCCGAGAACCCCATTTCTTTCGACTGACGTAACAAGTCCGTGGACAGTTCTGTCAGACTCGTAGGGCCACCTAAGTCCGTCCGTGCACCCTTCAACAGCTCTTCGCATTCTAAAATCTCAAGGACATTCTGCAGAAACCATGGGTCTATTTTTGATTTTAGATATACTTCCTCAACACTCATGCCGCTTCTCAGGGCATCAGCGATATACCACAATCTTTGCGCACTCGGTTCGCGCAGTGCGTCCTCGAACTCACCAGGAGACATCTCTTTCTCACTCAATGTTGTTTCAAAGCCGTAGCTATCAATTTCCAACGATCGTAGTGCTTTGTTGAAAGCCTCCTTGAAGGTCCTACCGATCGACATTGCTTCTCCGACCGATTTCATCTGAGGTCCTAGTAAGTCCCGCGTTTGAGGAAATTTATCGAAAGTAAATCGCGGGATTTTAACCACTACGTAATCGATCGTGGGCTCGAAGGATGCAGGCGTCTCCCGTGTAATGTCATTGGGTATTTCATCCAAAGAGTAACCTACTGCAAGTTTCGCGGCAATTTTCGCTATAGGAAACCCGGTTGCCTTACTCGCTAACGCGGAAGAACGGGAAACCCTCGGATTCATTTCGATAACCACCAATCTACCTGTCTCCGGTTGAACGGCAAATTGAATATTCGAGCCTCCCGTATCAACACCGATCTCGCGAATAATTCGAACGGCGGCATTTCGCATAAGTTGATATTCTTTGTCTGTCAATGTCTGCGCGGGTGCTACCGTAATGGAATCCCCTGTGTGAACGCCTAGAGGATCAAAATTCTCTATGGAACATATGATGACAACGTTGTCGTGACAGTCTCGCATCACCTCTAACTCAAACTCTTTCCACCCCGCGATAGATTCTTCGATCAGCACCTCACCGGTTGGGGAAGCTTGCAATCCCCACTCTACAATACGCCGAAATTGCTCCGGCGTCTGAACTATTCCGCCGCCCGCCCCCCCTAGTGTACGTGACGGCCGTATAATCAACGGTAAGCCCAGTTGATCCCGGAGTTCGAGTGCTTGATCCAGGGAGCGCACACATCCGCTCTTTGGTAAATCCAGCCCGATGGACTCCATCGCAATCTTAAACAGGTTTCGATCTTCCGCCTTTTTTATCGCCGCTAGTTTCGCACCAATCAGCTCCACCTTGTACTCTTTGAGTATTCCCGCCTCAGAAACCTCGATAGCAAGATTCAGCGCTGTTTGTCCTCCAATTGTGGGGAGAAGCGCGTCGGGACGCTCCTTCTCGATTATCTTGTGTAAGACATCGACCCTCAGAGGTTCAATATACGTCCGGTCGGCGAAATCCGGGTCCGTCATGATAGTTGCCGGGTTAGAATTTACGAGTATGACCTTATAACCCTCTTCTTTCAGCGCCTTGCACGCCTGAGTCCCGGAATAATCAAACTCGCAGGCCTGGCCAATAACGATAGGGCCGGAACCGATAAGTAAGATTGTGTGTAAATCTGTTCGTTTGGGCATGTTTGTTATTTTCGATTCGAGAAAATTTGGATCGGCTGGCCGTCTCGAAACTGTTTCATGAGCTTGACAAAGCGGCTGAAGAGGTAGTTCGCGTCGTGTGGGCCAGGAGATGACTCGGGATGATATTGCACTGAAAAGAGCGATTCTCGCGTATGGTTGAGACCTTCCACTGTTTTGTCGTTCAGATTTATGTGAGTCACTTCTGCTCCTCCTTTCAAAGAATCCGTGTCCACACAAAATCCATGGTTTTGCGACGTGATCTCGACCTTCCCGGTTTGGAGATCCATCACCGGCTGATTTCCGCCATGATGCCCGAACTTCAGTTTATAAGTCTTTCCCCCTAGGGCCAAACTCATGATTTGGTGTCCAAGGCAAATACCGAAAATTGGCACCTTTCCGACCAAGGAGGCCACATTGATTATTGCATACGAAACAGCACTCGGATCACCAGGTCCATTGGAAAGAAAGACACCGTCAGGTTCGAGCGCAAGTACCTCAGCAGCCGACGTGTGGGCAGGCACCACACGGACTCTGCACCCGGATTCAACCAAATTCCGCAATATATTGAACTTAACTCCAAAATCGTAGGCGACGACGAAGAACCCATCTTGCTCGTCAGATTTTGACTGTTTGGCGGCCTTGGATTTCCCATAACCTGTTTCGAGACACCAGTTGCCTTGATTCCAATCGTAAGGCTCGGAGCACGTGACCTCCTTGACCAGATCGCGCCCCACGAGATTAGGTGCTTCGGATGCTTTTTTGACCAAAGATTGATGGTCACCATCGGTCGTGGAAACGACTCCCATTTGAGCCCCGCCCTCACGAATCCGACGAACCAGTGCTCTCGTATCAAGGCCCTGAATTCCCACGATACCGTGCTGACGCATATAACAAGCTAGACTCTTTTCCGATCGCCAACTACTCGGGTGATCGCAATATTCCTTCACGACCATCCCACCCGCGAACGGCCTATGTGATTCAAGATCCTCTTCATTAATGCCGACGTTACCTATCTCCGGAAACGTCATAGTAACTATCTGCCCCTGGTAAGACGGATCCGTGAGAATTTCCTGGTAACCAGTAATCGAGGTGTTAAACACAATTTCACCGGTCGCTTCCCCGGACGCACCAAAGGATACCCCTTCGAATACCGTCCCATCCGCAAGCGCCAAGAAGGCTTTTTCAATCACGAGCAACTCTCCTTTGCCTCCTCGGCTTCATAAACGACCCTGCCACCAACAATGGTCATCACAACTTTGCCTCTTAACTCTTTTCCCGCGAAAGGCGTATTACGACCGCGCGAATGGCAGGCGGCCGGGTCTAATTTCCAAACGCGATCGAGATCAAAGAGGGTCACGTCCGCAAGACTCCCGCAGGCCAAACTACCATGGGGAATCCCCAAAATGCGTGCCGGGTTGGTGGTCACTTTAGCCAAAGCCTCGCGTAGTGTAATAACCCCTTCACGTACCAAACTAAGAGTAAGAGATAGGGCCGTCTCCAAACCAGTTATCCCGTGAGCCGCCTGATCAAACTCAACCTCTTTCTCGTCCCGATGATGGGGGGCATGGTCCGTTGCTATCGCGTCTATGGTCCCATCCTGCAGTCCCTCTTTCATCGCCTCAACGTCCCTAGCGGAGCGGAGAGGCGGACTCATCTTTGCATTCGTATCGTATCCCTCGACTTCCTCATCCGTAAGGCAGAAATGATGCGGTGCTACCTCGGCCGTCAACGGAAGACCTTCGGTCTTTGCCTGCCTTATCAATTCGACCGCCCGAAGGGTGCTGACATGAGCAATATGAACCCTCCCGCCGGTCAGACGCGCGAGGGCAATGTCACGCGCGACCATCGTTTCCTCCGCCGCTGCCGGAATTCCGCCGATCCCTAATCGTAAAGAAGTGGGCCCTTCGTTCATACTGCCGCCTCGCGACAGGTTAATGTCTTCTTCGTGTACGCTAATAGGCACGTCGAACATCGAGCAGTATTCGAGTGCCCGCCTCATAAGACTCGCATCCATCACCGGACGCCCGTCGTCCGAGATAGCAACCGCCCCTTCTTCGATCATACCGCCAATGTCAGCTAACTCTTCACCCTTGAGACCTCGGGAGAGTGCCCCTATCGGAAACACCCGCGCCAAGTTGGCTTTAGTCGCCTTCTCCCTGATATAGCGTGTTACCGCCGCATTATCATTTACTGGTTCCGTGTTGGCCATACAGGCTACAGAGGTAAACCCGCCCGCCACGGCAGCACCCGTGCCTGTTAGAATTGTTTCCTTGTATTCATAGCCCGGTTCTCGCAAATGGACGTGCATGTCCACCAGTCCCGGGCAAACTATGCACCCGACCGCGCTAATTCGCTTGGCATCTAGCCTGGCAAACGATCCAACCCTTGCAATCTCTTTAATAGAATCGGCCGCAATCCATACGTCTCTTAGCTCATTTATCCCAGTCTCCGGATCTATTACACGCCCGCCCTCTATAACTATTTGTGTCATCTAGCAATCCAAAGCCTTTCCTGACAATTGTGGCACTTGTTCCAGAGGAAGTGAGCCCGGTCGGCCGTCCTCCTCGTCGGCGTTCCGATCGCCTTCGCGAACCGGGCCCTCAATTTCATCGGCGCGTGTGATCGCACCGCCTATCTTCTCTTCTGCTGGATTTCGCCTATTTTCCGTAATCGAGCGATCCTTCGTCGTGAGCAAGTATAACACCGCCATTCTCACAGCAACGCCATTCGTCACCTGTTGTAGGATCACCGAATACGGGCCATCAGCAACCCCCGAATCGATCTCAATCCCCCTATTCATGGGGCCTGGGTGCAATATGACCACGTTGCTCTTAGCCTTCTCTAAAACCCGCAGCGTGAGACAAAAGCGGTTCGCATATTCGTCGAGGCTCGGAAAAAAATTGCGGGCTTGCCTCTCCCGTTGTAGCCGAAGCATCATGATAGCATCTACTCCGGTCAAACCTTGCTCCATGTTCGTGTAACGCCTTACCCCCCAGGCTTCGAACAACGGCGGCACCAGTGTCGGCGGGCCAATCAATCGAACATTGGCACCCAAGGTCTTGAGCGCAAAGATGTTCGAACGCGCAACTCGGCTATGCAAAATGTCTCCAACTATGGCTATGCTCTTACCCTCTAAATCTCCGACGCGTTGCTGTATAGTCATAATATCTAGCAGCGCTTGTGTCGGGTGTTCGTGGGTTCCATCCCCACCGTTAATCACCGGGCAGACATCCAGCTTTGCAATCAGATGTGCTGCACCAGAAGCTGGATGACGTATGACGATGGCGGCCGGCCTCATAGCGGAAAGGTTCCGAACAGTATCGATCAGCGTTTCTCCCTTGTTTACACTACTGGTAGACGCCGAAACGTTGATCGCGTCGGCCGACAGACGTTTAGCCGCGATCTCGAAGGATGACCGAGTCCGTGTGCTAGGCTCGAAGAATAGATTAAATATCGTCTTTCCGCGGAGCGTCGGAACCTTCTTGACTTCCCTCTCCGATATTTCTTGAAATGAATCCGCAGTCTTGAGTACGTGGACCAGTTCGCCTCTAGAAAGGTCCTCTATACCAAGAAAATGACGCCGGGTAAAAGTCATGATATCGTTTGTCCAACAACGACCTGGTCCCGACCATCGTTTTCATCCAAGTACACATTTACATGTTGGTCAATGGCCGTCGGAATGTTCTTGCCCACATAATCGGGTCGGATCGGGAATTCTCTATGGCCCCTATCAACTAGAACAGCCAATTGTATGTTCTTTGGCCGGCCAAAATCCACTAACGCATCCATTGCCGCCCTGACAGTGCGGCCCGTATATAAGACATCGTCCACTAAGATAATCCTGAGGGCCTCGACTTCAAAAGGAATAGAAGTACTTCGAACTTCCGGTTGACTGCGCGTAAGACCCAGATCGTCACGGTAAAGTGTGATGTCTATCTCCCCACACTCGGGACGCACTCCTTCCACCTTTTCCATTTTGTCTGCGAGGCGACGCGATAAATAGACCCCGCGGGTATAGATTCCCACAAGAGCAAGCTCCTGAACACCCTGATTGCGTTCAAGAATCTCGTGTGCAATTCGTGTGACCGCGCGTGTTATTGCAGGCTTCTCCAGAACGGTTTTAGTCATGTGTTCACGAGTTTTTCAAAAAAAAACCCCCTTGGTTTCCAAGGAGGCTGTAATCCGCAGTTTTTGAACCGACGTTTCTTCTTACCATCCGTTCCCTTCCTAGCCTCTCTGGACTAAGTTAAAGGCGTCACCTCTCCCCTATCCTCGTTTCCTGGACCTGTCAAGGATACGCTGCTTTGAGTCCTGACCTCACTGACGGACCTCCTCAACTAACGACATGCTCCTCAATATTTATTGATCATTTTCCGCCCTCGAACGCCATTTGCCAAAACGAATATTCATAGACTAGGCTCGTTTCGAAGATAGGGCGTAACCGCTCTTCATCCCTAGACGAGGTGCAAGTATCCAAGCAATTCCGGAGCCAGAAGGATAACTCCTGAAACTCGTCAGACGCATACATTTCTATCCATTTTCGGTAAGAACTATTAGCATTAGCACTACTAGTCTGGGCAAGTACCTTTCCAATTTCGCTGTAGCCCCACTGACAAGGGAGAATAGCTGTGACGATTGCAGCAAAATCGTCCAACCCTGCCACCCTCAATAATTGGTTTGTATAGGCCCGGGTAGTAGACGCCGGGGCGGTCTTTTTTAGCGCGCCGAAATCAATTCCGCATTCCGCAGAGAAATCCCGGTGTAGTTCCATCTCGGCATTAAGTGTAGCGTCTAGCAATCGCGCGAAACGCCTCATCGTTTCTAATCCTTGCGCTTTCGCCGTGGCAATTGCCAGCACTCGACTATATTCAATTAAAAAAAAATAATCCTGGCACATATAAAAACGGAAGCTTTCATAAGGGAGGGTTCCGTCCCCAAGGCCAAGTACGAACGGGTGCCTTAACATTTTGCCCCAGACAGCTCCGCACCCGACTCGCAACTTTTCGCTCAATAGCATAAAATGACCCTTCCTCTGTGCTGCGGTCCATCTTTCTAGAGAGTAGCCGATTCAATCCGCCCGCTTGTGCAGCCCAAGAAAGAACTCTTTATTGCCCTTTGCACCAAGAATCGGTGACTCTACGACCCCAATAATATCGACCGGCCAGTTCTTCACACTGCTTTGTATGTCTTCGAGGACTTCAGCGTGCAAAAGGGGATCCTTCACCACTCCACCCTTCCCCACACGGCCCTTCCCGACTTCGAACTGGGGCTTCACAAGCGCAATGAGCTTCGCATCGCTTGAGAGCAAATTTATTACTAACGGCATGACAATTTTCAACGAAATAAAAGAAACATCTATAACTGCCAACGTAGGCACCATATCAAAATCGCCCAGAACAACACCGCGTATGTTTCGACGTTCCATATTCACGACACGACGATCGCACCGTAAACGCCAATCAAGCTGCCCATAGCCAACGTCCACAGCGAATACCTTCGCCGCGCCCTTCAGGAGCAAGCAGTCTGTGAACCCCCCGGTCGAAGCGCCAACATCCAACGCAACAGCACCCGCTACTCTCACACCTAACCCAACCAGGGCACGCTCGAGCTTTTGGCCACCACGACTAACGAAAGGCAGCTGTTTACCCGCTTTTATGCGTACTAACGCGTCGGCTCTTACCAGCGTTCCGGCCTTGTCCACGCGATGATGGTCAGCAACCACCGCCCCTGCCATAATCAGTCTGCGGGCCTTCTCCCGACTAGGGGTTAGACCTTGCTCCACCATTAGTACATCAATGCGGCGATTTTTTGTCACTTGTTCGTCGGCACGGCACGCTCCACTACGAAACGAGCTATTTCACGAAGCGGATCGGCCTTCGAGTCAAATGGGTCGAGGGCACTTAGCGCTTCACCCAATAGGTCTCGAGCATAGGCCTTCGTCTTCTGCATACCCATTGCGGCGGGATACGTGGCTTTGTTTAGATCGGTATCCCGACCGACCCGCTTTCCAGTTTTCAACGTTCCACCTTCAACATCGAGGATGTCATCGGCAACTTGAAACACCAGCCCTATCGATGCCCCAAAATTGTCCAGCTGTTCATATTGTCTTTTGCTCGCGCCACCAATCAACGCGCCAACCCTAACTGATGCCCGCAAGAGCGCACCGGTCTTACGGGTATGGATGTATTGTACCCTCTTGCGAGTAGGCTTCAGTTTCTCCGATTCCACGTCGGCTACCTGCCCGCCCACCATTCCGGCCATTCCAGCCCCACGAGCAACTTCTAACATGGCCTGTAGAGCCGCGGGTTTGTCCTGCCCTGTTTTTAATGCGGCCTCGGACATTACTCGGAATGCTTCCGTAAGAAGTCCATCTCCCGCTAAGATCGCCATTGCTTCACCAAACACGATATGGTTTGTTGGCTTTCCCCGGCGAAGGTCGTCGTCGTCCATTGCCGGAAGATCATCATGCACTAAGGAATAGGAATGTATCATCTCTAGGGCGCACGCAAAGGGCAAGATACGCGTAATGTTCGTCCCGAGCGCCTCGCCGGAGGCCAAAGCCAGAATAGGTCGTATTCGCTTCCCGCCAGAGAAAAGTCCATAACGCATCGCACGTACCAACTTCGCCGGTGGCTTTTCAGATCCTCCGATCAACTTTTTCAATGCCGCATCAACACGTTTCTGACGCCTCTGGAGGTAGCTCTCGACGTTCACGATTCGTCATCCTCTGCATTTTGGACCACCCGATTCTCCAGAACACCACCATCGTTTCGGGTAAGTATCTCAACTCGTGTCTCGACCTTTGTAAGTTCTGCCTCGAGCTGACGGACCAAAGACACTCCATCCTCAAAGGCCTGGAGCGAATCTTCAAGAGAAAGTTTTCCGGTGTCGTGCTTTTCCACTAGTCCCTCAAGATCCGCCAACGCTTCCTCGAACTTTTTGGGGGGGGGAATCTCCATTACTTTGTAGTCCCTTCAACTCGCGCTCTCGCTTCTCCACTCGCAAACGTTATGCGGATTTCCTCACCTGGCCGAAGCGCGGCAGCATCCCTGACAACGTGATTGTGGGGAACGGTCCGCACAAGACCATAGCCACGTTGCAGTACTGCTAGAGGATTCAAACTATTAAGCGTCGTAGTTGTATCTTGCAACTGGGCCCTCGCTTCGCCCACCCTTTGCCCGAGATGCGATATGCACCGACCAAAAGCCGATGCCACACGTTGACGCATGTGTGCGATTTCTCGGCCCGGGAGACGTACCCGCGCGCCGACTTGCTTCACTTGATTTCGCCGGATCGTAATCGCTCGCTGCATAGCCACGAAAAACGCATCTCGCCGCTGTTCAATCAACCGGGACAGGTCCGACCAGATTGGAACAACTATTTCCGCCGCCGCGGTCGGGGTTGGCGCCCGCCTGTCAGCGACAAGATCGGCAAGGGATACATCGATTTCGTGCCCGACCGCTGAAATAGTGGGAATCGTGGATCTTGCAATGGCGCGCGCCACGACTTCTTCGTCGAAGGCCTGTAGATCTTCACGTGATCCTCCACCACGCCCAATTATTAGTACTTCAGGTCTGTTGTCTTCATTCAAATCTTCTACCGCCGCCGCGATTTCCGCGCCGGCGCCTACGCCTTGCACTTTCGTCGGCCTAATAATCACCCGGGTATAGGGGCAGCGCTCATGCAACACTGCAATGATATCCTGCAAGGCCGCACCCTCAAGCGCCGTGACTACACCGATAGACCGAGGAAAAAACGGCAGGCGACGCTTTTTCTCTTTTGCAAATAGCCCCTCCGCCGCCAATTTCACCTTTAACTGCTCCAGGGCTAGTTGCTGGTCCCCAACTCCGCGGGTTTCCATACCGGCGGCATAAATTTGCAAAGCGCCACGGGCAGAGTAAAGGCCAACACGACCTCTTATTAGAACCTGCAGCCCATCTTCTGGCTTGAAACGAAGCGTCCTTGCGTAGCCACGGAACATAACACCCCTCAGCTGGTTGTTATCATCTTTGAGAACAAAATATATATGCCCGGACGCAGGGCAGCTGACACTAGACAACTCTCCGACTACCCAAACACTACCGTACCCCTCTTCTAGAGTACTCCCTAAGAGTTCGGTAAGAGCAGTAACAGAAAGCGCTTCAGAACCAGATGGTGAGTGGGGAACAACAGGGTTCATAGACTTAATAACTTGGTCTGCTTCAATTATTTACGATCCGTTAGCTTCCGCCACGGTGGTTTGGACAACTTCCCAAGACTTGAGTACCTCCAACGCTCTATCGAGTTGCGGGTCTTTCCCTAGTTCACCTTCTCGAACGTCCACCTGTTGCCCCTCTCCGACTCGCATATTCCCCTCTGTACCCCCCGTGGTCCCCACAATCTCCCCTGCAGTATTAGACTGATTGTCGAAATGCCCTCGCAGGTTTTCCTCTCGAATTTCGCCGGCATCTGCTGCGGCCGGGTGTGTTTTCGGGAAATTGTCCATTTCAATATCCGGTGCAATCCCAGTTACTTGTATTGACCGCCCATTCGGCGTGTAATACATCGCTGTCGTTAATCGAAGCGCGGCACCGCCATCCACTGGCAGGATCGTCTGAACCGACCCCTTTCCAAAACTTTTGGTCCCTAGGACAACAGCGCGACCATGATCCTGTACTGCTCCGGCTACTATCTCAGATGCACTCGCACTTCCGCCATTGACCAAAACAACTAACGGCGTGTCAGTGTCCCCTCCCCGATGCGCGAAATATTTCTGCCTTTGACTCTCTAACCGACCTTCGGTGTACACGATCAGTCCATCATCTAGGAAAAGGTCCGAGACTTTTACGGCCTGACTCAACAGACCTCCAGGGTTATTTCTGAGATCTAGTACAATTCCACGAAGCTCATCGTTCTCTTGTTTCAGCCGTTTCAAGCCGGCATCTAAGTCCCCGCTTGTTCGATCCTGGAATTGCGTAACTCTTATGTAAGCAAAACCCTTTTCCAAGGTCTTCGTCTTGACGCTTCTGACCTTAATCACCTCGCGAACAATAGGCACCTCTATCAGTCGTTGCACGCTCTCCCTTCTGATAGAGATAACTATATTTGTCCCCTTTTTCCCGCGCATGCGTTTGACCGCTTCTATAAGCGACATATCCTTAGTTAGCTCACCATCTATTTTAATGATTTGGTCACCGGCCTGTACGCCCGCACGATGCGCTGGGGTGTCCTCAATCGGCGAAACGACCGTCAAAACTCCATCCTTTGTAGTTATCTCGATGCCAAGCCCACCGAAAGTTCCCTCGGTATCCACCTGAAGCTCTCTGTAAGACTCAGGAGTCAGGTATGCACTGTGCGGGTCAAGCGCCGTCAACATCCCGGTGATCGCGCCCTCTACTAACGCCCCGGTCTGCGTCTCTTCCACGTAATTCTTTTGGACTATGGCCAAAACATTCGTGAATGCCTCGAGGTCCTGGTATGTACCCCGGTCCAGGGCGGAAACAATGTTGGTGCCGTACCCGCCAAAGTGGACAACCCCCAACCCGATCAATCCAACAATAAGTCCTATAAACACACTTTTGCTGGCTATTTGCCGGTATCCAGCCATTATTCAAATCCTCGGCTCCTCAGGTCTATGTACGCCATTTGACCCTGTCGATAAAAGAGTATCGCAAATCCCATTAACGGTCACAATTGATAACATCCGAGTCCTGGCCTCTACTGTCAACCTCCTGGAGCCCAGCTTGCCTTGTTCGTCCCTCGCGCCCGCAAATCGGGAAGCCCCGGTAGAGCGCCAGCGTAACTATTTCAGCCTAGCTTCCACTCACCCCGCGTGATAAGCCCGCGGATTGCCGTCATCACGTTCACTTGATCCCAATCATTATAGCCAATGTGGTGATAAACGACTTGTCCCGAACGATCAATAATGAAACTCTCAGGATAGCCGGTAACACCATATCTTTTACCGACATCTCCGCCAACATCGATCAGGACAGGGAAGGTGTAACCGTACTCAGTAACGTAGGGTTTGACAGTCGCAAGCCCGTCAACATCCTGACTCACTGCAAAAACGACAAAGTCCTCATTCGCCAGATGTCCCTGCAACCGCTCTATAGTTGGCATCTCGTCGCGGCAGGGTGCACACCATGTTGCCCATACGTTCAAGAGGACAACCTTGCCTCGGAAATTTGACAAGCGGGTCGCCTGACCCTCCAGATTTGGCAAAACAAAATCGGGCGCAGGCGCGGGGAGCTTCCGCGCTGTTGGGGTCCCCAACAGCAGCACGACAGCACCTGCAAATCCTATGGAAATGAACCCCAGGAGTACCCACTTTTTCACGTTACCCTCTCTTTAGCTCTCGCCCGGCGAGGAACGCCAGTCCGTTGAGACATCAAGAGCACCGCACCCAGGCCTACCATCATAGAGCTAATGATCTGGGCGCGAGAGAAGCCCCACAGCACGGGCGGGTTCAATCTAAGAAATTCCAGGAAAAACCGTCCGATGCCGGCTAGCAACAAATACACCCAGAAAAGTGTCCCCGGTCTGTGCCCTTTTGTGCGGCGCATCCACAAAATTCCCGCGATCATGAAGTAGACTAGCATTTCATAGATAGGAGTTGGGTGTACCAGTATGTTTTCCGCATGCGGCCAACCAATCAACGCATCTGTATAGGCCACGCCCCACGGCAAATTGGTAGGAGGTCCCCAATCCCCATCGCCCGCTAAATGACAACCCCCCCATCCAAGGCCGTGCCCGAAAGCAATAGCGGGGGCAACCGCATCCATCGTTTTCGCCCAATAAAGCCCAATCCGGCGGATGCATAGGCTCATCCCCACGGTGCCTCCGATCAGACCACCATGCCAAACGAAGCCGGCACCCGTAAAGACAAAAGACGCCGGCGCATAAAGAAAATCGGCCCAATGGGAGAGAATGAAAAGTAGTCGTGCCCCCACCACTCCGCCTATCGCCGCCCACAAAACTAGCCGTGTAGAGAGCTCCGCCTCCTGCCGCTGGTAATCGAGTCCCTTACCGAGAACCCACGATGCACCGAGAAAACCGAGAGCCATCATCACGCCGTAACTGTAAATCGTGACCGGTCCTAAATGGACAAGTATCGGGTACATTTTGGAATCATAGCTGAGCATTTCACCGTAGACCAGGGAGCGTGATCCCAGACAGCAGGCGCCAGCCGGCCACAGGTCGGAATCGCTTATCGCATCTATCTTGTATCCTAACCGTGACTGCGGTAACTGTCCCAGCTATGACGCACCTAAAGGTAACATTATAATGCGGGCCCTAATCCAACGAGTAAGTAAGGCCCATGTCGCCATAGAGAACCGCATCGTCGGCCAGATCGATAAAGGGCTCGTGATATTCTTAG
Source organism: uncultured Enterobacteriaceae bacterium (assembly GCA_964460065.1). GTDB lineage: Bacteria > Desulfobacterota > Binatia > Bin18 > Bin18 > Bin18. The sequence continues at coordinate 9,999 of CAYWPF010000068.1, read as the reverse complement.
CGGTGCGGATCGGCGACTCCGAAAAACAGGCTCAAATACTGAGCAATAAAATCGTTGGGTTGCGTATTTTTCCTAACACAGAAGGTAAACTTGATTATTCGATCAGCGAAGTAGCTGGATCGCTTCTAGTCGTTTCTCAGTTTACTCTCCTGGCGGATACGCACAAAGGTCGGCGCCCCTCGTTCGACGAGGCGGCCGATGCTGATACCGCTAAGGCCCTTTATGAATATTTCGTGGACTGCTGCAGACTGCAACGCATTCGAGTAGCCAACGGGGTGTTTCAGGCCAACATGGACGTACACCTCACCAACCAAGGCCCGTTAACATTGTTATTGGATACCCCTAATACAATTGCGAAGAGGCAATCCTAGGCATGCCCCAGCGAGGTTTTTGGGCCATTGAGCCAACACGAGTGATTCGTTTCGGGAAGGATGGACGTTGGTATGCCAACGATGAGCCGATCGGTAACCGACGCATTAATGTGCTGTTCAGCCGATGTTTACAACTTAATCAAAAGGGACAATATGAACTCGTAGTGGGCAAAGACCGGACTACCGTGCAAGTCGAAGATACCCCATACGTGGTAACGGGAGTTGCCCGTACTCCAGAAAGCGATTTCGTTATAAGTTTAAACGACAACAGTGAAGAAACATTGGCTCCCGAAACCCTCACTGTTGGTGACGAGCACGTGTTATACTGCATGGTTAAAGAGCGTAATTTCAGCGCTCGTTTCCTGAGGCGTGCCTACTACCAACTCGCGGAATATATAATCGAGGAGCCCCGGGGCCCCGCATACGTTTTGCGTGTGCGACAGAGTACCTACCAAATATTGCCTAAGTCAGGGCTGCCCAACAACAAATAAGCAAGCCACATGCACATTGTCTTTGTCCGACCAGAAATCCCGCCGAACAGCGGTACTACGGCTCGCCTTTGCGCCGCCACAGGAACTACCTTTCACCTGGTAGGTCCACTCGGCTTTTCTCTCGACGATCGTTATCTAAGACGGGCAGGTTTAGACTACTGGCCTCACGTGGATCTGCGTGTCTATGACTCTTGGGAGATATTCCTAAGCAATCGGCCTGCAGGGCGATTGCTTCTTTTCTCGGCCCGGGCCTCGCGTTCCTACACGGAGGTCCGGTATCAATCAACAGACCTACTTGTGTTTGGGAGCGAGACGCAAGGGTTATCAGAATCAATTAAAAAAGAGTTCAGCAATGACCTGCTCACCATCCCCATGCTTACCGAACACGTCCGCAGTTTGAACCTATCAACTGCCACCGCCATCGTCCTATACGAGGCACTCCGACAATTCGGTCAAGTATGAAGTCTGTCAGTTGCGCTAGCTAGCGGCGCCCTAACAAGATGTTGAGTAAACGTCGATTGCGTGCCACAAATCGGTACGCGGTTTCCACGAGAATGTTGAAAGGCGGCGTGGTACCGACGCGCTCTGTCATACCAAATCCAATACGCCCCATCACATATACACAGGCGCTACCACCAGAGAGAAGTCGACCTTCATGCGTGATAACGTGGACCGAATTCGCGCAACGGTGGGCAAGTAGTGTCGTCATAGGCGGTGTAGGCGCCTTCTGGTAGGGAACCGCATGAATTACACACATCACATCCCGCCTTTCGACCCACGCGATGACTCGCCCACAGAATTCGCAGTCTCCGTCCCAAAAGAGCCATATGCGCCTATGGTTGCCAACCGGCATAATTTCGCCTCATCTATGTCAGAGTAAACAACCGTCAATTGGCAGGAACATTAAACTCCTACACCTAATTCATTTGAACACGGACAAGTTCTTTCGCGCCCAGCGAAGCCCGGAGCGGGCACCCAACCTCTGGCCCTACCGAAATTCAAGGATAACATATTCCTAAAAACAATCCGAGAGAATTCATCACTTCATCGCACGGCGGCCCCCTCCGGCCACTGACGCAATAACAGAACGCCAAAGTCCATATGTTAATCCGCTTCCCCATTTACACATTAAATCAATACGACTAATACCGGATGAAGCCGCATTGCACACTACCCGAGGTCCCTCGTGACCTCTCGAGACCATGATGGTAAACGGGCCAGTGTCAACCGACAAGGAGGGCGTATGGAGCAATTTTACACAGAGCGTGAGCAGGAATTTGTCGCGCTCGCTACAAAGTTGGGACAGGAGTTCTCGACTCGCGCGGCTCAATACGACGAGCAAGGCGAATTTCCGTATAAGAATTACGAGGAGTTGAAAGACACCGGCTACACCAACCTTACGATCCCTAAAGAACTTGGGGGGATGGGGGCTAGTTTGCTCGAACGAATTAAAACTCAGGACCATTTAGCACGCGGCTGTGGCGCTACAGCATTAGCAATCAACATGCATTTCAATGTTGCGAGTCTGTTAATTCATGTGTGGCAAGAAACGGGAAAGCCTATCGTAGAAAACATGCTGCGTAAAATCGTTAGTGAGCGGTTGATTGTCGGAGGGTCGGGCTCGGAACCAAATAACGCCGCTTCTATTTTACGGCCTCTTACAACCGCAAAACGCATATCGGGTGGGTGGCAGGTCTCTGGTAGAAAAATCTTTAGTACTCAGTCTATAGCCGTCGACTTTTACTTTGGTGAAGCCACCTGCAGCGAAGGTCCGGGGGAGATCATTTCCTTTCTGATCCCCGGAGACAGTCCTGGACTCCACTTTAAGGACGATTGGAACACGATGGGCATGCGCTCAACGGAGTCTCGGAGCACGCAACTCGAGAAAGTTTTTGTCCCAGACAGTTCAGTCTTCCTTGAACGACCCTTGTTTTCAAGGGGTGGTATAACAAGAATGTTTCCCCGCGCACCATTCACTATCGGAGGAGTCTATATCGGAATAGCGAACGCCGCCCGAGATTTTGTCGTCAATTTTATGCGAGATAGAAAGCGGTTCCCCTACAAAAGCCCAATGGGCTATCTACCGAGCGTCTACCTAAAGGTCGGCGAGATGGATGCTCTTCTTGAAGCCGCCCGTGCAGTAATGTGGAAAGCTGCGGCGGAAGCGGATACCGAAAGCCCTCACACGTGGGTGCGTAAAAGTGTAGCAGCGAGAATGATTGCTATGGAGAATTCGAACCGGGTAGTCGATCTCGCGATGCGTGCTGTAGGGGGAGCATCCTACTTCAAAAGACTGCCTCTAGAACGCTACCACCGCGAGGTAAAGGCGGCGCTTTTTCACCCTTTCGATACCGACGAAACATTGGAGTTGCTGGGCAAAACTGCCTTTGGCGTGCCAATGTACGACGAAGAGACAAAACAAACGCTCAAACAACTCTAAGAAAGGGGACCCTAAGATGCCACATCCCACGCGCTTTGGCATACAAGTCCCACAGCAAAATGGGAACTGGAAGGACGTTCTCCGGCTTTGGCAGGAAGCCGACACCCTGGAGTTCGACACAGCCTGGGTGTTTGATCATTTCCTGCCAATTTTTTCGGACCCCACCGGGCCTTGTCTTGAGGGCTGGACATCCCTGGCCGCGCTCGCCATGGAGACAAAAAGGATACGACTCGGCGTCATGGTGACAGGCAATACGTATCGGCACCCGGCCATCCTTGCAAAAATGGCGACCACTATAGATATTATCAGCGAGGGGAGGCTCATCTTGGGTATGGGATCCGGCTGGTTCCAGCTAGAACACGAAACCTACGATATAGAGTTCCCGAAACTCGGCGACCGGCTCATCGCGCTGGACGAATCTATCACGTTAATAAAACAGTTCTGGACAGAAGACAGGACTACTTTTACCGGGCGGCATTATCATCTACGAGACGCTCCATTTGAGCCCAAGCCTCTCCAGAAACCCTATCCCCCCATCCTTGTAGGCGCCGGCGGTGAAAAAATTGCTCTAGGGATCGTGGCTCGACATGCAGATATGTGGAACACTTTCGGAACACCCGAAACCTTTCGAAAAAAAATACGGACCCTGGAGACCCACTGTAAGAAGATCGGTCGGGATATCGAGGACATCGAAAAATCGGTGCTGATAACTACGACCGCTTCAGCAGACCACAATACTCGCAAACTCATAGACGATTACCTGCGTGTCGGCGTAACCCACATCGTTTTCTCACTTCCAGCGTCGACCGAGACGAGTCAGTTACGTCGGTTCGCACGCGATATATCACTAGCCCCCTAGACGGTTGGTCCGCCCGGAACTCTGTAAGCGGTGTGATGAGCCGCTCACCTGTGATATTTGATTTGACGCTCGTATTGGGTTAATGAGAATCTTGCCGACTTGCCTTACGACTCCAAGAGCGAATGGAACAGTAAGGCCTAGGAAAACAGTACAACGCCAAAGTTGTTCATGACACCATCCCAACAAAAGGAACTGCTATGACAACCGCGGGGTCCGGATCGTTCTCTGAAACAAGGACAAGGTTTACTGGAAAAAGTATACCGAAGGAGGGCGACGAAGGTTTATTTTCCCAATCGTGGTTTCCGCTATGTCTGTCTTCAGACGTCCCCAAAGGGAAAGTATTAGGCCTCGATTTCCTTGACGGTCGCGTGGTTGTTTTCAGAGGCGAAAACGGACGTGCGCAGACCCTCAGCGCATATTGTCCTCATGTGGGTGCAGATTTATCCGTGGGAAATGTCCAGGGAAACAATCTCCGGTGCGCGTTCCACCATTGGCAATTTGATCAGTCCGGCGTATGCGTGGAAACAGGGGTAGGCGATCCACCCCCCCGACAAGCGTGCTTATTCTACTTTCCAACAGACGAAAGATATGGCCTGGTCTGGGCATTCAATGGCAAGACCGCGCTGTTCGACCTACCAACTTTTCCATATCCGGATTCAGAATTGGCATTGCAAGTTGAAGGCTTTGACGCAGTATTGCCCGTTGACCCGTGGGTGCTGTGTTGTAATACCCCAGACATCCAGCACATTAAGGCCCTCCACGGCATCACATTTGACCAAAACGACCCCGATGAGGATATCGAATGGACCCGCCACTCGATGCTATATGACTTTAGAGGAAAACACACGAACGGGGAGCGGATAGAATATAGGGTAGGTATTTTTGGCACCAGCCTCTTTTATCAAAGCAGCGTTTTTGAGGGCCGCTGGTTCGGATTTCTCGCGCCGTTTGGTCTTCCGCGGCCCGGGCAGAGTAAGACGTTTATGGTGGTTGTCGCGCGGAAAACAGACGGCGATGCGGCGTCGACAAACAAGTTCCTCCAATTCGCAATGGATCTGGAAAAAAAGGTTGTCGGTGAAGATGTGCCTATCATGCAGACAATACATTTCCGGCCAGGAACCCTAACGAAGAGTGACAAGGCACTAAGCAGATTCTTCCAGTATCTCCGAGACTACCCGCGTGCCCACCCGGCAGCTGATTTCATTAATTAGCAATCGGAGAGTCTGTGCAAACTCTGCAACATGGGAGGCGAAATGAAATTTGCGGATGCAGTAGACGCCCTTTGGCAGGCATCTCAGAAACAACAATATCCCGTCAACAACCTAGACCACTCTTTCAGTTTCGAACAGGCCTATCAAATGCAATTGGAAATTCTGGAACGTCGGAGACAAGCAGGAGAGACCCTCGCCGGCTGGAAAGTCGGGCTGTCATCTCCCGCGGCCAGAGAAATGTTCAAGCTGGACGGTCCCATCAGTGCCTATCTGTTAGAAAGCAACCATTTCGAGAGCGGCTCGGTCTTTGCCCTCGACAAATTTATTCGACCTATTATCGAGTCCGAACTGTGCATTGTAATGGGAAAATCTTTGCGAGGCCCAGGTATCACACGAAGTCAGGCATTAGCTGCGATTGCCGGTGCGGCACCATCCCTCGAGTTAGTGGACATGCGAATCGATATAGCCTCTAACCTACCTCTCGGCATCGCGGATGGAGTAGCACAGTGGGGATTCGTCTCGGGTTCCGTGGTTCGACCGTTTCCGCCGGATTTGGTCGTCGCAAACATAACAGCGGAGAGTCGAAAAAATGGAGAGATTGTATCCCGTGTCCTAGGTCAAGATGTGATAGACGACCAGGTCGACACCATAGCATGGTTGGCGAACCATCTGGCCAGTTACAACCTCGCTCTAGAAGCGGGTCAGCGCATTTTGACTGGTTCCATGACAAAGCCAACAGCAGTCACTAAGGGAGACCGTTGGGACACCACCTTCTCCACGTTCGGGACAGTATCCGCTTCGTTTGAGTGAGAAACGATAGGCAACCCAATAGTGTTTCGCGACCACCAGGAGCTCAAAAGACACCTGTATCTAACCCGCTACCACGGTAGGACCTCACCATTTCCGTGCCAAAATTGACCGGTCGTTTGGGGAGTCAACGCAGTTATACGCCAGAGGATGCCCTTCGCGGCATCCTCTGGCGAAATTAACGTCCGTCGCACGTTCTCCGAAAGGCCTGGAACCAAATCAGTGTCCACCATACCTGGGTGAAGCAATGCAACCATTATCCCCTGGGGCTCAAGGTCTCGGGCCAAAGATACTCCCAACATGTTCGCAGCGGCTTTAGACATTCGGTAGCCGTATAGACGTCCCGTACCGTTATCCGCCAACGAGCCCATGCGGCTTGTCACAATCCCTACTTTGGACCCTTTCTTCAGGGTATGCCGGACCGCACGAATCACCCTGAGGGGTCCAAGTGCGTTGACATCCATCTGAAGCAAAACATTTTTCATGCTCATATCATCCAGGGTGTCATCGAAATAAACGCCCGCCACGTTTAGGAGGACATCAATCTTGACGCCGGTAACCCGGTCCGAAAGTTCTTGCATAGCCGCGTCAGAGGTAACGTCTAAACCCGGCAACACCTCGCACCCCTCCGAGACCAAGCCTCTTGCTTCACCCAGACAACCGGCAAGAACGCGGTCTCCCTTCGAAGCCAACTGCCGGCACATTGCTCTTCCTATGCCTCGGTCCGCACCGACAATAAGATAATTTTTCATTTCCTCTCCTCTCCGAAAATCTGGCCTCCACACCACTACGCACGAAAAGCCCAGACTCGACAGCTATCATCATCGAATAGCTAGCAAACCATTCACGTAGGGCATACCGCAAAAAATGCCTCAACCAAATGTTCCCTCTTACCGATGAGCCTTGTATTCCCAAGAAACATGTTAATATTGCCCTACAAGGAGGGCCAGCTACTACATAAACGCACTTGCTAAGCCGGATGCCACCATGAGAGAGCCACTACACCTAAATCAGACTCGGAAACCAGGACCGGCTTCATTACTAACAATCACGGCTGTCTCCGTAGTCATCCTCACCATCGGCACAATTGTCTTGCGAGATTGGGGTACTCTCCTCTTCGCCCCGGCCTTTTGGAACCCCCCTAAGCTGATAGTTCCTGATATCCCATCAATAGCGATCCGGCCGTTTACTACAGCGAACAGCGGCCCGGCAAATATTCCCTACAGCAGAGGCCTCGCCGGCGACATAAGCCACCGACTCTCCCTGATTTCTACTATTTTTGTCATTGATTACAAGTCGGCGAAGGAACTCGATCCGACCGAAATAGCCGCGGAAGGGGCGGCGAAATCTTTAGGCGTCCGATACGTCCTAGACGGTGAAATCTACCATGGTGAACGCGGCATCCACGGACGGGTGAATCTGTTTGACGCAAAGTTACAAGAGAATGCGTGGAGTCACCGCTACAACTACGACGTACAACAAATTTTTGACCTCAGCGACGAGTTACTGCTGAGGATCTTAGAGACAATGGCCGTGAAAACTACACCGGTGGAACGTTCAGCCCTTATGCATAGGTACACACCGCTCGTAGAGGCGTACACCAGCTACTTGCAAGCGGCCCAGTATGTTGAGAAAAAAACCGAAGATACGGACGCACTCGCACGCGTCTTGCTCTCCGCCGCTATAGATTTAGACCCAGCTTACGCTCCGGCACATGCGGAACTTGCCTGGTCCTATTTGGATGAAAACGATAGGGACAGCAACCACGTTAACCTCGAGCGCAATTTAAAAAAAGCGCTTTCCATTGATGACGCTCTACCCGGGGCCCACTTGCTTAAGGCCCGTCTTGCTCTGTCGCGCCAACAACACCAAAGAGGAGTTACAGCCGTGAACCGCGCCCTGGAACTTAGGCCAAACTACGCGGCCGGCTACGCATTCTTAGCGAATTTAACCGGGCTGATGGGCCGCCCTAAGGAGGCATTAAACAACATTGAAAAGGCGATGCGACTCCATCCTCGATTTCCGTCTTCGTTCCTGACTCTACTCGGCCATCTGTACCGAATGCTCGGTCGAAACGGAGACGCAATCCTTCTTCTTCGGCGCGCTCAGGGTCAAGACCCCCAGTCCACCCGTTGTTATCTCCAATTAGCCGCCGCCTATACCACGGCAGGCGTCCCGGACCAAGCACAGAAACAGATTCGGCAACTCTTGGAGATAGTGCCTTCTTACACAACGCAACGAGTACGCCACGAAGTCCCGTACGCTAATGCCGAAACTATGGCAAAGTTTCTGTTCATAATGAAAGAGGCAGGCCTCCCATAGGAGACCGGTTCGGCGCACCCAGGCGTTTTGGGATAGTAGAACACCTCCAGCCGCTTTTATCTTGGTAACCCTGCGGTTTCGCTGAATCCGAGCATTAGATTCATATTCTGCAGAGCAGCCCCACAAGCACCCTTTCCCAAGTTATCTAGTAACGCAATTAAGAGAACGTGCCCGGACGCGTGCTCTTTAACATGGATTATAATATTGTTAGTGCCGTTGCATTCTTCTGGATCAAAGCTCCGTTCATTTGCCTTTCCCAGGACGCTTCGCGGAGCTACCGTAACGAAAGGTTCGTTTTGGTACCTAGCCGCGAGAATTTCATAGACCGCTTCGCCACGCAAATGCTCACAATGCAACGGTACTTGGATCCGCATTCCGCATCGGAACGGTCCAACAGCAGGAACGAACTGGGGAGCATTTTCCAGCAGGCTATACTTTTTCATTTCAGCAACATGTTTATGCTCACGATCAAGAGCATACGGCGCTTCATACACTAACGACCCTAAGTTATTTTCAGGATTTTCCCACTTTTCAATCATTCCGCGGCCTCCGCCAGAATAGCCGGACAACGCATGAATGGAGATCGGCGTCCTTTTCTGAAGAATTCCAGCGTCGATAAGCGGTCGAACCAGGAGAAGGAAGGCCGAGGGATAACAACCAGGGTTTGCAATCCTGCGAGCCTCGCGAATGGCGCTCTTCTGCACAGGATCAAGCTCTGGCAATCCATAGACCCATCCAGACGAAACCCTGTGTGCCGTACTTGTATCTATAAGCCGGGTGTCCTCGTCCGCTATCCATTTCGCCACCTCGCTGGCAGCGTCATCCGGAAGGCAGAGAATCGCCAGGTCCGCCCGCCTCAGAACGTCTTTCCGCGCATTTTCGTTTCTGCGCATATCCTCCGGCAACATCAAAACTTCGATATCTTCGCGCTGTCGGATCCATTCTCCGATGCGCAGCCCGGTCGTCCCGACATGGCCGTCTATATAGACTTTCGGTAGCATCTCTCGGTTAATCCTAGCGTTCCACGACATATCATACTGCTCTTACTCCGCGTTGAGCAACTGGGCAGAAGGCTATTCCAGTAATTTTGACTCCCAGATCTCTTGACACTCTGTTCAGTAGTATGCGAGACGTGCACCAGAAGAACTAACGCTCGGGGAGACAAACAAGGGAGGCACAGATGGCTAAATTACGTGTAATATCGGCGGACTCACACATGATGGAACCCGCAGACCTTTGGGAGACCCGAGTCGACAAGAAATTCAGAGACCGGGCGCCGAAAGTTATAGAGAATCCAAGTAAACCCGGTTTTATATTCGTAGCAAATGGCATCGAGCCGTTTCCGGTCGCCGGCGGCTTTGGCGCCGGAAGATCAGGCGAAGAGCTCAAGGATCACATGAGCAAAGGTTACGAGGCGGCACGGCCCAGCGGTTGGGACCCCGTTGAAAGGATCAAGGACCAGGAAATAGATGGCGTCGAAGCCGAAGTATTGTACACG
>CAYWPF010000067.1:0-4551 GCA_964460065.1 uncultured Enterobacteriaceae bacterium | reverse complement strand
TGTTTGGAAAGTTTAATTTTTCCCAGTGTACCCCCCCATCACTACTTCGATACGGGCCACACTGCGTGCCTACATAGAGCGTGAGCGGGTCGTTCGGATGAATAAGGATAGCCCGAATCTCAGCCTGAGACGGGAGTCCCTGTCCCAGGGTCTCCCATTCACTTTCTCCCACTTCCTGACGACACAATCCGGTTTGGGGAAGGGAGGGAGCGTCTTTAGAATATTGGGAGGCCCCCGCGTAAACATATTGCGTCATCATCGTCCTCCTTCCGCCTGTTTCCATAATTTGAGTCATATTCGCACGGCGAATTGCGAATATAGAATCGTACGCACGCCAACCCGAACTCGTGATCGGCAAGGCACCTACATCATCCCGTTTCGCATACGCGCCCGTCTCGTCCTGCGGCGACCGTCGATACCTTGCTATCCTGCGTATTGTTCCGGAGAAAAGTCAACCTCACCGAGTGCGAAAATAAGGTATTCTAACTGGCTCATCTGCCTGCGCCCGTTATTAAGCTTGCACCTAATAACGGGCCTCCGGTATCACCGATCTACTAAGGAGATTCTATGACACGTCTATCACAAGTACCCAAAGCCGGCGCACCCACGGAAGTCCTCAGGGTCTATCAGGAATTTTTCGGCGAACGGGATCCAGTAACAAGCCCAGGGACATCGACAGGAACTCCCGGCAATTACTGGACAACGTTCGCCCTAGTCCCAGACCTCATGGAGATGGCCTACAACACACTGATCCCGCTGCTACAACCTGGAAGGCAGCTAGATCCTCAGTTGCGCGAACTTGTTATTCTGCGAACGGCCATCGTCGGCGACTCAAAGTTCGAGTACTCCCAACACTGCAAAGTCGCGCGGACGGTCGAGTTACCCGAAGAAAAAATAGCAGCAATTAAGGCATGGACGACAAGCAATTGCTTCTCCCAGACCGAACGGGTGGCGATGGCGGCAACCGATCAAATTCTGACGCTGAACCGAGTAGAAGATGAAACATTTGGCCTCTTGAAGGAGTGCCTCACAGACGGGGCCATACTCGAGCTGTTCGTGGTCGCAGGGCTATGGCGCAGGCACGGCGTCATAAGTAGGGCCCTTCACCTCGAATACGACAACGATACGACCGAACGGCTTACGGAGATCCCAGCCCCAACAATGGATTCCGAATGACAGTGTCGCGGCCGACCGCCATGACAGCCCTGACACGAACCGCTAAACTGGTCGTCGATTGCAGATGAAGGACAACTTATGCCGAGCACCAAGCCACCGAGCGGAATGCGAGATTATCTTCCGGATACGCTGGCCAAGAGACGCTACGTCGTTAAAAAAATAGAGGACGCTTTTGGGCGTCACGGATTTCTCCCACTGGAAACCCCGGCGATCGAAAATCTCTCGACTTTGTTAGGAAAGTACGGGGAAGAAGGTGATCAATTACTGTTTCGCCTGCTTCACCGAGGCGACAAGCTGGACCGCGCGCTCGAGACGGATCAACCTAAAGCCGGAGATCTGGCCGAGCTTGGGCTTCGTTACGACCTCACCGTCCCGCTGGCTCGTGTGGTGGCTCAATACGGCGGCCACTTACCTCGAGTTTTTAAACGATATCAGATTCAGCCCGTGTGGCGCGCGGATCGTCCAGCAAAAGGCCGATTTCGCGAGTTCTATCAATGCGACGTGGACATGACGGGTACCACCTCGTTAGTCGCCGAAGCCGAAGTTATGAACGCGGTAACAACTGCATTGCTCGACCTCGGCTTTTCACGGTTCTCGATCGAACTAAACCACCGCGGCCTACTCCGCTCTATCATCCAGTCGGCCAACATTGACCTCAATCTTGAAGGTTCAGCGCTGACCGCTTTAGACAAATTAGATAAGATCGGAACCGCGGGGGTCCACAGTGAACTCACGCAACGCGGATTTTTGCCAGAGTCCGCCGAGCAACTTCTCGCGATGACCGAAGTGGATAAACAACGTGGAAACAAAGACATCCTGCGCCATATAGAGGCCGAATTGAATCAACCTGAAGCGCAAGAAGCGATAGACGACCTCGATAAACTTCTGTCCCTGACGAGCGAGACGCCATGCGGGCCGTACGTACATATCGCACCTTCCCTCGCGAGGGGTTTGACCTATTACACGGGACCTATCTTTGAGATTGTATCCCAAGACTTTAGCGGCTCGTTAGGCGGCGGTGGCCGGTATAACCGCTTGATCGGAATGTTCAGTGGACAAGACGTGGCAGCCGTCGGGTTCTCCCTCGGGCTAGAACGTATTCTACTTTTAATGGACGAAAAGGAAATGTATCAGGACCTACACCTTTCGCCTGACGTCCTGATTTGCGCCTTGCCGGACACCACCCTTCCTCCGGTGTTAGCGCTCGCGTCACGGTTGCGCGAAATCGGCATCATTGTGGACGTCTACCCGGAGCAGACTAAGCTCAAAAAGCAGCTCTCGATCGCAAACGCCCAAAATATTCAGAACGTCCTCATTGTGGGATCGGACGAAATAGAAAAGAAACGCTACACATTAAAGAACCTCGGCACCGGTGACCAGGTTGTGTTGGACGAGGACGCACTGATCCGTACCCTATCGAATTAGCAATTGTTTCCGAGCGGCACCCCAAATGGGAAACACTAAGAGTGACCAATTAGAAGACAACTTCTAGTTGAGTAATCACATTGTCCCGGTCGCGCAGTAATCCTATCCCGTTGTACTGACCATCAAGATAATTATATTGGACGGTCAACCGAAAAGGGTCACGGGTTAGCGTGATTCCCGGTTGCACTAACCACGAGCCCTGCCAATCATAAAAGTAAACCAACTGGGGCTTCACGACTCCGGAACGAAAAGACGTCGAGATGCTAAGGGTATTTACGAACTGGTGCTGGTCAATGTTCACAAACGCCCCATTTCCTCGTTTGGGGTCACTCACCGGCACGGAAAAATGGCCGAACCCGTAAGGCCCAACCGCATCCAAGCTCCGGTCTTGGAAATCCACGATATGGGTGCCAAACATCTGGCCGCTGATAACGAACGATTGCTGGGGATTCAAGAACCTAATGTACCGGTTTACGTCGATGCCAAGAGCCCATCTCACCACGTGCGAATGTGCAATATCGTTTTCATAACCGAGCAGTGGCGATCCTGAGGCTGAATCCTGTCCGACCTGTCGGTATCCTGGGGTAATCTCTCCGCCGGTCAGCACGGGCCCCAACAGGATATTTGGCCCAAAGTTTTTGAAAAAGGGTGCGTCCCAAAATACCGCAGCCTCACTACGAATGATGGAGAATAAACGCGGCACAGGGAACGATGCGGTTACACCGGTAATAGCTATCTTCGGAAACCGAACGACTGCCTGGAAGTGGTCATGGATAAAACTCCCGGCGCTTCCTTTCTCCACTGCCTTTTCGAAGGCGACGAGGCTTACTGGTTTGCGCGCCCGTGTAGCGATACGAACCTCCGGGACATCCAGAAAGGTATAATAATGGGCTGCGGACAGCGTCAATTCTCCCATGCGTGCCGTGACGCGGAAGCCTCCCCTCGTGTCTTTGAAATTCTGAGCCGGCTTTTTCACAACACTACTGAGCCCAGCCGGGTTAGGGACGGACCAGGGCGAACCCGTCGGTACAGGCTGAGCGATATTCTTATCGAACGCACCGAACCCCTCTACGTTGAGTTCAGAGAACGGACCTACGTCCTCGAAACTATAGACCGCGCGTGCCATATCGAGCGGTACCCGTCTCTCATCCAGTGAGACCAGGAATCCACCAAACCCGTCATCAAGAGGATTTATTTGGTCCAATAACCGAAATGCATCTGTTTCGCCCCAGGAAAGATTTTGCCGACCGAGACGTACAAACAATGCCTCCCATGAAAAATCAACGTACGCTTCAAAAAGGCGGTGCTGCTGGCGCAAAGACCGGCGCGGGTTCAGGCGGGAACAGTCCTGATAATCCCGAGGGTTCGTACGCCCTCGTTTACTGTGAACTGCACAGTTAGCCAGCAGTGGAAACCGTTCACTGAAAACGTCTGGACCATAATCCCATACTCCGTCGTATTCGCCACGATACGTGACATAATAGCTAAGGTCTTCCAGTCCGAGCAGCCGAAGGGGGCCCAACAAAGGCGCGATCGAACCGAGCGTGCCCTCGTACGTCCCCTCCATAAGTTCCGTGAGATTGTGCCGGAGTTCCACCTGTACGAAGGAACGATTCTGAAGCATGTTAAAAGAATTGTAGGGAGTCTGAAGTCGGGTATTTCCGGACGCGCTGTCAACGGCAAGCGCTGTCCGATTGTAGACACGACCGTTCAAACGAAGAGTCTGAGCCTCATCTATAAAACGCGCAATGGTAGATTCCGGCCACAACAAAAGCACAGCCATCCACACGGCCGGAAAAATTCTCTTGCCAATCAAAAAGGAACTCTGGGCCATGATCACTTCCCAAGCCGAACCATGTGCTTAACTGTCATCATCCTGGGCTTCAGTGGCCTATTGATTTCTATTTTGCTTGAAGTCCAGATTGCAGCGGTCTCACTCTTATAATCGAT
>CAYWPF010000066.1:0-21557 GCA_964460065.1 uncultured Enterobacteriaceae bacterium | reverse complement strand
TCGTCCGGGAAAGCGACCCCCATAAATAATTGCCCTGGCCGGTAGGTTTCTTTTCTACCAGTAAGCGCTCCGCACAGGTTTTCATTGGCGGGAACATACAGTAATTGCGTTTTAGGGCTGTAGGCTGCGGGTGGCCAGTCTATCCCGCCCCAGGAAGAGGGGCAGTATTCCGCGCGGCGGCCAATCCCCGGAATTTTTTTTGGATCGTACTCGGGTCGCCCGGTCTGCGGGTCGACGCTCTTGAACACGTATTGGCGGACAAATGGTTGGGCTTCTACGAAATCTATCGCGTCGGAGCTCCGTTCCAGTGTCCATAAGTACCCATTTCTGGCTGGGTGTACTAAGCCCTTGATAAGATCTCCGTCTTTTTCTAGGTCGATAAGCAGCGGCGCAGACACTTCGTCCCAATCCCAGGACCCATTCCAGTGGTACTGGTGGCTGGCTTTGAGCGTCCCTGCGTCAGCGTCTAGAGCGATTACAGAAGTGGAATGTAGATTATTCCCAGGCCTTGCCTCGCCCATAAAAGGCCCAGCATTTCCTGTGCCCCAGTATGTGAGGTTGAGGTCCGGGTCATAACTTCCGGTCACCCAAATTGACACTCCCCCGGTTTTCCAGGTATCGCCTTGCCACGAATCGTTGCCTTCCTCACCCGGACCTGGGATGGTGTGGGTTTTCCAAACGCTCGCTCCGGTTTCAGCGTCGAAGGCTTGAACGAATCCTCGGATACCGAATTCCCCACCGGACATTCCTACGATTACCTTTCCCTTAGCTATCAGTGGTGCAAGGGTTATGTAGTACCCCGAAAGATAATCCTCCACTTCTTGTTCCCAGACGACCTCCCCGGTTTTGGCATTTAATGCTACCAGACACGCGTCTGCGGTGCCGAAGTAGACGTTGTCACCGAAGAGTGCAACTCCTCTGTTTGTTGGATGAAGTTGAAATAGGTCTTCTGGAAGATCGCGTTGGTACTGCCACAGCAAGTCTCCCGTTTGTGCATTTAAAGCAAACACTCTATTTTCGGGAGACGTTATAAACATGATGCCGTTATTGACTATAGGGGGGGACTGGTGGCCCTCATTTACGCCTGTCGAAAAACTCCAGACAGGCACAAGCTTTTTGACATTCTCTGGATTTATCTGCTCCAGCGGGCTGTAGCCCCAGCTGTCGTAGGTACGGCGGTACATCAACCAATTCTCTGGCTCTGGATCTAATAAACGTGCTGTCGTGACGGTTCTGTAGTTGTTTTCCCAATTGTCCTCTGCTGCGGCA
Organism: uncultured Enterobacteriaceae bacterium; assembly: GCA_964460065.1. Classification (GTDB taxonomy): domain Bacteria; phylum Desulfobacterota; class Binatia; order Bin18; family Bin18; genus Bin18. The sequence continues at coordinate 20,288 of CAYWPF010000066.1, read as the reverse complement.
GTCGCAAAAAAGTTCAAAAAAGTAACGCAACAACAAAGAAGAAGGGACGTGAACAAGTCTAAAAATCTCATATTGTGTTCCCTATTTTTTTTTAAAACCAATGCGGCCTAGGAAAGGTGCTTTGGCGACAAGATGTCCGTTGTCGACTTTCAACGGTAGGATCGCGAGTGGTTTCGGGGCCGGACCTCCAAGTACTCGGCCCCGGTTCTATGGGTCAAAAAATGACGCGTGACAGGGACATACGAGCTGCTCCGTGGGCTTTATCCATTCCGAGACATCGCACCCGGTGTGCGTGCAGATACCGGAGTAACAGATGAGTCCATCTAGGGACCGTTCGCGCGTGGTCGTCTCAAGTTGTTCGGGGTCGAACCGAAGGAGAATAAGCCGATTGAGTCGGTTTCGATTGCGGACCGTGTTGGTATGTGGGTCTCGAGGAAGGGCCATCACAGGCGAACTGTCAGGCCGGATGTTTTCCGGCTTTATTCCCTGGCCCCCGCGGGCTCCGTCCGCGAACACCAAGTGGTCCCCCGGTGCCAACTTTGACCGGCGTGGGTCGTTTTTTCGTCCCTTCGCCATGACGAGCGATTCAAAATATGTCCCTAACGCGGACGTCATGAGAAGAGAGAGTAGCCCCCTTCGCGTGAGATCCACGCCGGATTCTACGGGCGGATCCCCCGGCGACAATTGTTGCCCTGGTAGGCGAGACGTCAAGAATTTCATCCGCATTGTTATGGCTTAGGGAGCGGTCTCAGTCCACCAGTGCGAGCCAAGCCTATGAGGCTCGAGCACTACGCGGGGCTGAGGCCATTATCGCCCTTCTTATGGGTAGCCTTTCGCGTCCGTTCAGGTCTGCCGGTTCAACTACTGTACACTCCTAGAGGTGCCGTACCGTCTTGATTAGTGGATTTTGTCTGTAAAATTCGGGAGTACCTTATCGGTTAACAGTTCAAAACTTCGCATGGACGCTTTCTGCGGAACGAGTTCATTGTAGGTGTACAGCCAGAAATACTCGGCCGGCAATTCTTTGAAAAGTTTTTCAAAGGTACGGTTCACTGTGTCGGGGCTCCCGCAAATGGTCAGGCCCCTTTCCAGCATTGATTCAAAGGTGTTGGGTATTGTGTTGTAATCTTCGTCGATGCGCATGAGCGCCGCATTGAAGCCGAAGGGCTCAAAGAACTTGGTCCAAATAAAGCACCCGCTTTCTTTGCCAAGTTGTAAAGCTTCTTCGTCAGTATCGGCGACGATGACCTCCCTTACGAGACCTACGCCTTGCCCAAATTCTAAGTTTTTCCCGACCTCGGCTGCACCGGCCTGGCAAGCCCGGAATTGGCCAGTACAAATGTCTTTGTCGCACACAATCGTGAGTGGCGTGACATTGTGTTGAGCGGCCCAGTGTACTGATGACTCGGAGAAACTAAAGGGTTGGAAGAGTGGAGGGTGTGGCTTCTGAAACGGCTCAGGCACCGTACCTATTTCGGTTAGGTTCCCTTTATCGTCGACTCCATGGCCCAATTCTCGTGTGACGTGGTGTGCTGGCCAGAAAACATCTTTAGGCGGAATCTGCCAGTGTTTGCCGGTATGACTGAAGGTGGGATTCGTCCATGCCTTCATAATAATGTCAAAGTGCTCTTGGTAGAGCGCTTTCTTTAACTCTTCGTACCTTTCCGGATCGGAGTGATTGTCGGCTAGGACGTCGTAGTGCTGGCCAAGCGTGTTCACCCAACGGGGCTGATAACCACGGGCAAAACCTACGAAGGCGCGCCCCTGTGTCATTTGATCCAGAATCGCCGTGTCTTCCGCGACGCGAATTGGATTATGACAAGGGAGTACTAGACCAAGTTGGCCCAGGCGAATGTTCTCCGTTTGCATCCCAAGATAGGTGTCGAGCATAATTGGATTTGTCGATACCTCTTCGCCCTCAACATGAAAGTGATGCTCGGTAAAGCCGATGCCGTAGTAACCATGTTCGTCGAGGTATTGAGCCTGTTCGGACAGATTCCGCAGCATTCGCTGATACAGATCCGTCCGACGACCTGCCATGCCTTCCTGTAATTCACTTTTGGTTCCAATCGAAGGTAGGTAAAAAACTCCAAACTCCATGATTAACTCCTTAACCCTGCAAATGTTTCGGTTTTCGTTGCGATCATTTCCGGTCCCAGTTTTATTCAAACGTTAGTTCCGCGTGGGTTGCTTAAAGTTACAATCTCTCTTGGTTTTGAGCAGAAAAGAATACGAGGGTGCGTGCTTCTATACTCTCTCGAGCAGGTGCATCTGGCTGGGCCGTTGGGTCTTCGAAGGCCGAATGTGCAGTAAACCGAGCTCTTCCGTCGCTTGCCGAGTCATAGCATTTAAGCAGCATGGCTTCGTTTTTTTGCATGCGCGGGAAATAGAGCCAGCGGTGTGCCGCGCTATATGATACCGAGTAAACTTCTCCGGTCCGGTCCTTATATTTTAGATCTGTTTCATTAAAGTCTGCTTGGGACATGCTAGTCGCATCACATACCGCCAATGGCGTGTCTTGGACCGGCCCTCGAATGGGACGCCAAACGTTAATAACTGCGAACCGGTTGTTTAATTTCTCCTGCGCTTCGTCCGCTGGTAGTAGATCTTGCACTCGCTTAGGCGCGGATTCCAGGGTGTAGTCATTGTGCGCGAACTTGACGGGCTCACGTACCCCGTTTTCTCCGCGTGCCGACATTGGCGCACACCGTACGTTGTGATCGAAGACACGTACATGCTCGGCGCCCGTCATCTTTTTGACGAGACGGGCAACTTCGGGGTAATAAACCGTTCTCACCTCTTCCGCATCATAAAAATTGGTGACCGCGGTTTCGTGCTTGGTAAAGCTGATTCCTTCTCTATCAAGACTGATATCGTGAATGCGGGCCCGTGCGTCATGGATTTTTACGATCCGCTTTGTCTGTTTCGCGTTCTGCTGGGGTATGCCCGCTGGAGGCGTGCATAGGTAGTACGTCGGCTTCTGGCTCATACCATCTGCATCTAGGAAGTTCATCTCGGCCCTGACGTGAGATAGGGTTCCCATTTGAATGTTCCTCCTTCGGGCGATCCGGCCCCCCCGCCGCTCGGGAGCCGGGATTATAGCCTTCTTTAACGCAAGGTACAACGTTTTTTGTGTTGATCTGCAAAGAAATCTTCGCCAGGACGGAAGAGATTTTTAGCACTAGCGCGGTTGCCTATGATGCCCTAATTTTTCGCCGATGCCAGGAGTATTATCATTTCATTCGCTTCGGGTCCGGTTGGGTGTGACCTAATATTGGATGTGGTCTGTAAGGCGCCTCCATTTCTGCTATGTCGTTGCTGGTGAGTTCTATACCGACCGTTTCAAATATTTCTGTGAGATGGCGCGCTTTAGTTGCGCCGATGATGGGAGCTACGACTCCGGGAGATTGAAGGACCCATGCACAGGCGACCTGAGTTGGCGTTTTCCCATGGCGCTCAGCCACGTTGTTTACAGCCGCCGCAACTTCTTCGTCACTATCGTTAAAATACATCCGTCGTGTCATGGCATCCGTTTGGGCACGCTTTGTCGGACCCTCGCCCTCGGTTTTGGTTCGTTGTCCGGCAAAGTACCCTCGCGCTAGCGGGCTCCAGGGTATGAGAGCGCCTCCCTCATCTATACAGAGTGGATTCATCTCTCGTTCTTCTTCCCGATAAATTAAATTGTAGTGATTTTGCATAGAGATAAAACGGTGAAGGCTATTTTCTTTTGCCACGTGCAGGGCCCGGGAAAACTGCCAGGCTGCCATACTGCTCGCGCCTAAGTATCTGACCTTTCCGTCGCGGACCAGAAAATCTAGCGCACTGAGGGTTTCCTCGATAGGCGTCGAAAAATCCCATCGATGTATCTGGTACAGATCGATATAGTCCATGCGCAGGCGTCGGAGCGAATTCTCGCACGCCTCAATAATATGCTTTCTACTCAGGCCCCGGCGATTGGGCCCGTCGCCCATGGGCCCGTGTACCTTCGTTGCCAGGACAATGTCGTCTCTTGAAGCCATTTCACCAAGGCATTGTCCTGTGATTTCCTCACTTGCACCGGTAGAGTAAACGTCGGCTGTATCAAAAAAGTTTATACCTGCCTCGAGGGCCAGCGCGAAATGCTCTTTTGCTTCTTTGAGTCCTACGGTCCACTCCCTCCATTTTCCGTCCCCGTAACTCATGCACCCCATGCACAGACGAGAAACGGTCGTTCCGGTATTGCCAAGTTTTTGGTACTGCATATGACCTCCGTAGGTTAGTGATTGTTTCACCGTTGTCCACCTGGAGTCTGGTGTCAAGTGATTTGGAAGACGGCCAGGTGAGGCCGGGTGGTGCGGGAGTCCTCGCGATGTCTTAAATTATGGTACGGCGTCTGCGACTGAATCCAACAAAGCTTTAAGGACTCGAATGTCAAATGGGTGTCAGAGCGGGAGGAGTGCAGCCTAATAATTCCCTTCGACAGAATGGTTTAGTTTCCAACGTTTCTGAGTACGATGTGCAGCCTAGCGAAAAGGTAGCTGCACCCGGAAGATGGTTCTATAATACATATTAGATGAATGAAAATTCTTGTATGGAGGGAGTGGGTGCGAATGAAGATCACCGAACACACGGCGGAGACCGATAGACACAAGACATTCTACATGGCCTCGGGACCTGAGAACGGCCCGCTAATCATTTTTCTCCATGGGTGGCCGGAACTTTCCATTAGTTGGCGGCATCAGTTGCCAGTCTTTGGCGGATTAGGATTTCGCGCTATTGCTCCGGACATGCGAGGTTATGGCCGCTCTGGCGTATACCGCCGCCACCAAGACTATACGCAAGAGGCAATTGTGGCGGATATGATTGACCTGCTAGATTCGTTGGGCCGAGAGAAAGCCGTATGGGTAGGGCACGATTGGGGCAGTCCCGTAGCCTGGAATATTGCTAGCCACCATCCGGATCGTTGCTTCGCGGTAGCGAGTCTGTGCGTGCCGTATTACACGCTTGAAAGAGGGCTTGACCACATGCTTGGGCTCGTGGATCGGGATTTGTATCCGGTCGGCGAATATCCGGCGGGCCAATGGGATTACATGCTTCACTACGAAGAAAGTTTTACTGAGGCAATAGCCCCTATGGACCAGGACCCCTACAGATTTGTGAAGCTGCTTTTCCGCAAAGGAAACCCCAGCCACGAGGGAACGCCGGCACTTACGGCTACGGCACGGCGGGATGGGGGAATGCTCGGCATGAAAGAAATACCGGATCTGCCAAGAGATTCGGATGTTGTGACGGAGGAAGATCTCTTGCTATACTCTGCGGCGCTTCAAAGGAACGGGTTTTTTGGGCCTTCGTCCTGGTATATGAACCATGGCGCAAACGCGGTATACGCTGGGAAGGCTGAGAACAGTGGCTACCTGGACATGCCGGCTCTTTTTGTGACGGCGAAGTATGATTTTGTATGTGAGTGCGTACACTCGCATCTCGCCGGTCCCATGCGTACGTACTGTCGACGCCTGTCCGAGGAAACGGTCGATGCCGGCCACTGGGTGGCGCAGGAGAAGCCCTACGCCGTGAATGCTAGCCTTGTTAAGTGGGTCGCCACGATGATGCCGGGTGTATGGGAGTCGGCCCGGTAAAACAGGGCGATGGAACCCTCGCTAGTTTAGGTCTCTTGTGTCTCAAAGACATCATTTGCAATGCCTGCAGCGGTCATAGCGGTTGGCCAACCAGAGTAGAACGCAAGATGCGTAATCATTTCTCCCAACTCTTCCTCCGTAACCCCGTTGTCCAGTGCCCTTTGCAAGTGGACTCGAAGTTGTTCTGGCCGGTACAATGACATCAGCGACGCGACGGTAATCATGCTGCGGTCCCGCTTTGATAACCCTGGCCGTTCCCAGACATCCCCGAACAAAACATCCTGGGTGAGTTCAATTAATTTTGGTGCGACCTTGCCCGCTTTTTCACGCATGGTCAGGCTCTTACTTCTTGTCATAGATTTCTCCTTATGGTGCGACCGTGTGGCACACTGGTAACACTTCAGTATAACCAAAGCCAGATAGATGTCTGAAAGGGGCTGGCCGGCATTGAATTTCACTCGTACGTTCGGATTGTGAAAATGTATGTCCCTTTGTGACGCTTAATCAATGAAACGTATAGGGAGGTCTACGGTGTCGAATAAACAAATAATTGTCCAGGATATACCAGATGGTCCACTTCAGGCCCGGCATATTGCGCTGAAGGATGGTGTCGTGCCGCGTCCTAACCCTGGTGAAGTATTGACTAGAACTATTCTGTTGTCTTTGGATCCTGCGAACAGGGCGTGGATGCAGGGGGCAACGTATCGTGCTCCGGTCCGAAAAGGTGATGTCATGGCCGGGTTTACACTTGCGGAAGTAGTTGAGTCGCGAGACCCGCGTGTTCAGGCGGGCACCATTGTAGAGTGTGACAACGGCTGGCAGGAATTCGCATGTCACGCATCAGATACGGTCGTTCCTATTGAGCCGCACGGTCCTCTGTCCCATCAGATGTCGGTTTTTGGGCTGACCGGCCTGACGGCCTATTTTGGTCTATTTGATGTTGGATGCCCGCGTCCGGGAGAGACGGTCCTGGTCTCCGCGGCAGCTGGAGCAACCGGAAATGTCGCGGGTCAGTTGGCGCGGATTGCTGGTTGTCGGGTTGTGGGCACCGCTGGTACAGATGAGAAATGTGCATGGCTGACTGACGAGCTAGGATTCGATGCTGCAATCAATTACAAAACCGAGAAAGTTGGCCGTTCGATCAAGGATAGTTGTCCGGATGGCATAGATATTTATTTTGACAATACGGGGGGGGATGTACTAGAAGCTGCTCTTTTTCGTATGAATCAGGGCGGTCGGGTGGTGTGTTGTGGTGTCGTCTCTCAGTACGATACGAATGCCCCGTCCCCTGGGCCACGCGGCGTGCCGGGGTTAATCGTCACGAAGCGCTTGCGAATGGAAGGATTCATTGTGATGGATTTTCTTGATAGACGCGATGCGGCGACCAAGGCTCTGGAAAAGTGGGTTGACAGTGGGCAAGTAGTCGTCCGCGAAGAAATTTTAGAAGGGTTGGCGGCCGCACCGGCGGGACTAATAGGATTGTTGCATGGCGATAACATAGGGAAACGTATAGTCCGTGTAGGGGAGGTCGCCTAGAACACCTCTTGCAGGCAAATATGCAAAAATGCGCACGGGACGGGATGGTAAGCCACGTACGCACTTATCTTTATTGGGAATTTAGGCAACCTCAAATAGGCCGGCGGCGCCCATTCCTCCACCCACACACATCGTGACAACGACGTTTTTCACTCCACGACGTTTTCCTTCTATGAGTGCGTGTCCAACCATACGTGAGCCGCTCATTCCGTAAGGGTGTCCAATCGAAATAGCGCCACCGTTGACGTTTAAGGTTTCGTTGGGGATTCCCAGCTTGTCTCGGCAGTAAATGACTTGACATGCGAACGCTTCGTTTAATTCCCAAAGGTCAATTTGGTCCATCGTGAGTTGGTTGCGCTTCAGCAACTTGGGAACGGCGAAAACGGGTCCAATTCCCATTTCGGCCGGTTCGCACCCTGCGACTGCCATGCCCCGGTAGATTCCTAGTGGCTCAAGGCCGCGTTGTTCGGCTTTTTTACGCTCCATTAACACGCATGCGGAGACTCCGTCCGACAGCTGACTAGCGTTTCCGGCCGTTATGTAACCGCCTTCACCCATTACTGGCCGTAGGGCCGCTAATCCTGAAGCATTAGTGCTTGGTCGGTTGCACTCATCGCGATCGAGCTTTAGTTCTTCGTGGGTCTGTTCCCCACTTTCTTTGTCTGTAAAGAGCTTAGTGACTGTTGTCTGAAGGATCTCTTGATCAAAGTAGCCAGCCTCTTGTGCCGCGGCAGTCCTTTGTTGGCTTTGAAGCGAGTATGCGTCCTGTACCTCGCGTGAAATATTGTACCTTTTCGATACCACCTCTGCCGTGTCAATCATCGCCATGTAGAGGTCGGGAGCGTGGGTTAGTGCGGATTGGTCTTCGTTACGGTACTCGTTCTGGAAGTCGTTCTGTACCAGACTGATGGATTCTAACCCCCCCGCGATGACAGTATCCATGCCGTCGGCGATAATCTGTTTTGCCCCCATCGAGATGCTCATGAGTCCGGAAGAACACTGCCTATCTATAGTTTGGCCAGACACTGTCACCGGTAATCCTGCAGCCATCCCGCATTGACGAGCGACATTATATCCTTGTGTGCCTTCTTGGAGCGCTGCCCCCATAATGAGATCGTCGATTTCTTCGTTTTCCACCTTCGCACGGTTGATTACTTCCTGTATTACCGGCGCTGCCATTGTTGGTGTGGTCGTGTCGTTAAAAGCTCCGCGATACGCTTTGCCTATAGGAGTTCGGGCTGTCGATACGATAACTGCTTCTCTCATGACCTCTCCTTTACTTCTTATGGGTGTTCCCAATTAGTAACAGGTAGCAAGCTCTTCTCCAAGCTGCGCCTGACAGCAGGTGGATTCTTCCGTTGAATTCCCCCCCCTAAGTGGGGTCGGCGGGTTGTGGGCAATCTACTACCGCTTTTAACTGTCGCAGGAAGATATGCGTTATCTTTCTAGGGGCCTGTTTTAGGAGGTGGCGGACCAAATCCGCCACCTCCTGGTGTTTTCATGACGAATACATCTCCGGGGAGCATAGTAGTCTCATCGTTCCCTCGTAGATGGTCCGTGCCTCCGCTTGCCCGTTCGACGGCATCGTACCCCTGTTTGCCGGAACAGCCCCCAGCCAGACCATACGGCTTAACAATACGATGACTACTAAGGGTTGTAACGGTCATTGATTCCAGAAATTTTAGTCGCCGTATCACGCCGGCCCCCCCAGCATATTTGCCGGCTCCTCCGGAACCATGTCTGATGGCAAAGCTCTCGACACGGACGGGGAATCTCCATTCGAGTACCTCAGGATCCGTCATGCGGGTGTTAGTCATGTGGCTATGAACGGCATCGCAGCCCGGATGATTTGGCCCAGCGCCGGTACCCCCGCAAATGGTCTCATAATTTTGATACTGGTCGGTGCCGTAGACGAAGTTGTTGACGGTCCCTTGGGATGAGGCTAGGACGCCGAGTGCGCCGTAAAGTGCGTCGGTCACTCCTTGAGATACCTCAGTGTTACCGGCTATTACCGCGGCGGGGTACTCCGGGCTAATGATTGATCGGGACGGTATGTGGATGTGGAGAGGTTTCAGACAGCCCTCATTTAAGGGAATGTTGTCATCGACCAATGTTCTGAATACGTACAAGACCGCGGCCTTACACACAGCGCTTGGCGCGTTGTAGTTGCTTTGGTGCTGCTCGGAAGTTCCCGAGAAGTCTATCAATGCACTCCGGGACGCGCGATCCACCTGGATGGTTACACAGATTCGACAACCGTTATCCATATGATACGTGAAGGTGCCGTCCTGTAGTACGTCGAGGACCCGCCGCACCGATTCTTCGGCGTTGTCTTGGACATGCTGCATGTACGCGTGGACCGTGTCGAGTCCGAAATGGTCAATAATTTTTTTAAGTTCAAATACGCCCGTTTCGTTGGCGGCTATTTGCGCACGGAGGTCTGCCATGTTCTGCTCAATGTTTCTACACGGATAGGTGCCTGTGCTGAGGAGTTGCCTTGTTTCTGCTTCGCGTAGCGTCCCTTGTTCCACCAGCAGAAAATTGTCTATGAGTACGCCTTCTTGGTGTATGCTGGTGCTGTCGGGTGGCGCCGAGCCTGGCGTTCGTCCTCCTATGTCGGCGTGGTGCCCACGTGCTGCGACGTAGAAGAGTATTGCTTCAGTGGAATCGAAAACTGGTGTTACCACGGTCACATCGGGTAAGTGGGTGCCTCCATTGTAGGGCGCATTGAGCGCGTACACGTCGCCAGGTTTCATCGTATTACCACGCGCCCTGATCACAGTTTTTATCGACTCACCCATGGACCCTAGATGCACGGGCACGTGTGGAGCGTTGGCCACGAGACTCCCGTCCGGCGCAAAAATTGCGCAGGAGAAATCGAGTCGTTCTTTTATATTGACAGAATAAGCCGTATTTGCGAGGGTTGCACCCATTTGCTCCGCGATGGACATGAACAGATTGTTGAAGACCTCAAGCAATACAGGGTCTGCGTCGGTTCCCGCTTTTACGTTGGATCTGGATATTGGTCTACGCTGTAAGACAAGTTGCCCCCTTGTGCGAGCCTCTGCACTCCAATCGGGCTCCACGACCGTGGTTGCAGTAGCTTCGATAATGATTGCCGGTCCCGACAGATTTTGCCCTTCCTGAAGGTCCTCCCGCTTGAAAATCGGAGCGGTGTGCCAGGCCTCGCCCGAATAAAATTGCACCTCGCTGAGTGGGCTGGCTGGTCGGTTGGGTGATGGCGAGGCCGTAAGTGAGTCGGTCAGCTCTCCTGTTTCGCCTACTGCTTCGACCGATGCCGCTTCAATAACCAATTGTCGGCCTAGAACAATAAAACCGAACCGTGACCTGTGGAGTTTTTCGAATGCTTCTTGCATAGCGGCCTCGTCAGCCAACGGGACGGTAAGGGCAGTATCCGTGCCCTGGTACCGAAGATGGACACGGTTTAGCAATTTAATTTGGTGGCGGGGTACCCCTTGGGCCAGGATTTCTTCTGAGGTCTCGAGGGCAAGCAGTCTGCAAGCGTCCTCGAGTACAGGTATAGATTCTCGACTGAGATCCTGTTCTATCTGCCGTTCACGGAGCGACCGGAGGTTGGCTAAACCCATCCCGTACGCAGATAGAACTCCGGCAAAAGGGTGTAAGAGGACATTGTTGACCCCCAAAGATTCCGCGACCAAACAGGCGTGCTGACCGCCCGCACCACCAAAGGAGTTAAGGATGTATTCGGTAACGTCGTAACCTCGCTGTATCGATATCTTTTTGATGGCGTTGGCCATATTCTCTACTGCTACTCTTAAAAACCCAGCCGCCACCACTTCCGGTGCCTGCAGCGATTTGCCCGTTTCCGTAGCGATTCGTTTGGCGAGCTGTTCGAACCTTGACTTAACGATGAAAGAATCGAGGCTTTGGTTTGCGTCCGGACCCAACACTGGCGGGAAGAAATCAGGTTGAAGTTTTCTGAGCATAACGTTGCAATCGGTGACTGTCAGGGGCCCATTCCTGCGGTAGCAAGCTGGGCCAGGGTTGGCGCCGGCTGAATCGGGCCCAACACGGAAGCGGGCGCCATCAAACTTGAGAATGGACCCGCCACCGGCTGCGACGGTATGAATGTTCATCATCGGTGCCCGTACTCTTACGCCCGCCACGATTGAGTCGAAAGTCCGTTCGTATTCCCCATTGTAATGTGAGACATCGGTTGAGGTTCCCCCCATGTCGAATCCGATCACTTTCGTGAAGCCAGCTGCTTCGGCTGTGCGTACCATCCCGACCACGCCACCGGCTGGACCAGACAGTATGCTGTCTTTGCCTCGAAAGAGGTGGGCGTTCGTCAGGCCGCCATTTGACTGCATGAACATGAGTTGGGGTCCGGACCGATCTTCGGGTTCTAATTCTCCGACTATCTGCTCCACGTACCGTCGTAGTAGTGGTGAAAGGTAGGCATCAACGACGGTCGTATCTCCCCGGGAAATCAGTTTCATTAAAGGGCTGACTTCGTGTGAAGCAGAAACTTGGTCAAAGCCTAATTTCCTAGCGAGACGCGAGACGCAAACTTCATGGTGAGAGTGTCGGTACCCATGAACAAATGCGATGGCTACCGACTTGAAGCCGTCTTCGAGCGCTCGCGAAAGGGCTTTCGTGGCGTACTTTTCGTCCAGGGGGGTCAGGACAGCGCCGTGCGCGTCCACTCGTTCCGGAATTTCTATCGTTCGTTCATATAACAACTCCGGCAAAACGATATGTCGCGCAAATATATCTGGCCGATTTTGGTAGCCTATACGGAGGGCATCTCCAAAGCCTTTTGTGGTGACAAAGACGGTCCGTTCGCCCTCGCGCTCTAGGAGCGCATTTGTCGCGATGGTTGTCCCCATCTTTATGACGGAGATTGCCCGTGGCGGGATTATGTCGTTCTTTCCCAGGCCTAGAAGGTCTCTTATTCCCTGTATCGCTGCGTCCTCATACTGCTCGGGGTTAGACGATAATAGCTTGCGGGTTGTTACCGACCCGTCCGGTCTGCGGGCGACGAGGTCGGTGAAGGTTCCGCCGCGATCAATCCAGATTTGCCACATTTGGCTAGCCTGCCACCGGTCGAATGCTATAACCCAGCCGTGGAAAATGAACATGAACTGTGCCGATGTCCTCGTGAGTGTGCTGGATGGTCATTTGTCGTGAATCGATAGATACCAGGGCTCCGGTGCTTGGGTTGGAACGTCCATAATCTAGTGGAGCGATGGCAACCTTTCTCCCAGGTTTTGGATCCCCATCTAACGGTATGGATGGGAGAGGCGGTCCCGGACTTGATCTGTTTGCCGCTACGAGAGCCGTGCTCCCTGTCATTGCTTTAGGTTTCCCATGGCCGGTATCATTTACCCGGTTCATCCATTTCCGCACAGGTTCGGGTATTATTTCTGTAGGCCTCTCCGCCAGTTGGTCCATGACCCACAGAGGATGGTAGACTAGACAATCCGCCAGAGACATGTTTTCGCCGCAAATATAGTTACGTCCATCATCAAGAATGTTCATGATCCAGTCTAACTGAGGGCGAAGTTGTGACAGGTTTTTGTTGGCGGACGCCTCTCTGTGGAGGAGTCCTGGCTCTGGTTTTCCAAGCAAAGCGGCCCGGTCCGCTAAAAATTCTGGAGTGAAACGGCTGGCCTTGGGGTGTGCGCATGAAATGTAATTGATGGCATTGCGGGTCAGTCCGGAATCTGTCCAGCGTTCCAAGGCCGAAATGAACGCACGCTGTGCTGAAGCATCTGTTCCGGGGTATATTGTTGGTTGTGGAAAACGACGTTCCAACTCGTCTATGATGAGGTTCGTATCGCAAAAAATATCAGAACCTATTTGGAGCGAAGGCGCCCGCCTATATCCCCCTGTGAGCGGGGTGTAGTAGGGTTTCGGTAGCGTGGCAGGTATTTCCACGGACCGCCACTCCAGGCTCTTGAGTCCGAGAACCAATCGTACCTTTTCGGAGTAGTTTGAGAAATCGTAATGGTGCAGAATCAGCGAACCTGGCATAAGCGTACCTTTCCCTTGAACTCAGCTCTATAAAGTGGCAAGCAATACAGTAAGTCAAGGGATAGGTGAGTTCAGCGCCGAGTAGAAGAGGGGGGTGTTAGTATGCCAGCGGTTCATTTCTTAGCCGAACAACCCGAACAGGTAGGGCTAGACGGGGTAAAGGTCCAGGCCCTGTTCGAACGTGCGGAACGGGAGGTAAGAGCCGGCCTCCTCCCTGCGACACAAGTAGCGATTGCCCGTAATGGAAAAATCGGGGCCATGCAAACGTTTGGTCGGGCTGTGCAAGGGGGAAAAGATAAAGCCGCTACGGCCAACACGCGGTTCGTGATTATGTCGGCTACGAAGGCCGTCACGTCAGCGTCCGCTTGGATCTTGATGCAAGAGAAAAAGCTGCACCCGGGAGATCGTGCTGCGGATTATTTGCCTGAGTTTGCGAGCAACGGGAAAGATGCCATAACGATAGAGCAGTTGCTCGTCCATACTTCCGGTATACCCTATGCCCCACACTGGCAAAAAGAATGGGCTGACCCGGAGCGGCGTTTGTACAGATTTCGTCAATGGAAACCCGATCATGAGCCTGGGACAAGATTCATTTACCATGTTTCCGCAAACTTTTGGCCGATAGCCGCAGTCATAGAGAAGATCACCGGAAAGAGCTTGGCTGATTTTGTGAAGGAGCGAATAGCTGAACCGCTGGGTCTGCCGGATCTACGCTTGGGTCTACCACCGGACGGAGAAACGAACGTGGCGGACGTGGAATGGGTGGGTGAGGCGCCTACCGAGGAAGAATACGAAAAGATGGGCGTTAACGGTTTTAACGCTACGACGAAGGCCATCGACGAAAATGGCGTGTTGGAACTGAACGAAACGGCGACGCGTAAGGCGGGGTCTCCGTCTGCCGGTTGCATAACTACGGCAGGAGACATTGCGTTGTTCTACCAGGCCTTATTGGAAGGTGGGTGCTCGCACGACGGTGAGAACATCTGGCACGTGGACATGTTGGAAGATGCGCGTCGTGTCCGAACCGGGGACCTTCGGGATCCTTATCTTGGACACAAGGCGAATAGGGCGCTGGGCATTGCCGTCGCTGGCGCCGACGGAAAGAGTAATATGCGTGGGTTCGGTCGGACGAATTCGGCATTGTCGTTTGGGCATCCGGGATTCGGTGGGCAGAGCGGCTGGGCCGACCCAGCGACCGGCATCTCGTTCGGGTTTCTGACCAACGGTTTTGACAGGCATGACATTCGAGAGGCCCGACGACGCGTGTCCTTGTCAAGTTTGGCAGCATCATGCGCCATTTAACGGAGAGCCGTATGGGTGTGATCGTGATGGGGGCACATTGCGGACGGGGTTACCGTCGTATCGCGGGCGCTTCAATGGGAAGACCCTGCCCGCGCCATGCTAGGTATAGTTCTAAACTCAAGTACTCGTAGCTGCCGAGGGCTAAAGGTTCTGCTCTTATCGCACTATTGCACCATGCAAACATCCGATGTGCAGAGCCAATACCGTGCCATCTTAAACGGTATATAGGGAAGGCGTTTGTTTGACCTTGACTAATGGTTTCTCCGTGAAGCCGTCGTCCAGCGTGCCGATCATGGCAGTCGCTGCATGAAAGGTCTAAGTGGCCCCTACGCTGGAAAAAGTATTTTTTGCCCGCCTCGAAAAATGGAGCGGCACGCCCATCTATCATGGGTTGTATGGGGAGTCCGTGTGACTGGTGCGAGACAAAGATCTCAAGTGCAAGCAGGTCCTCCGATTCCGGCAGATATGCCGCCGCTCCTATTTCTTCCGACCGACAATAATTGATTTGTTGCTGGAGAGAGACGAGATTGTTGCGGTCCTCACGATAGAGCGGGTACCGGGGCCTTACCCCTTTCATGCTCTCAGACGCATATCCGTGGCAAGAGGAGCATGACCGGTGTGAAGGACCTGCTTCTTCGTTCCAGAGCCGGGAACCTATATCCAGCCATAATCTTCCGGGATTGGCGAATTCGTCATCTTGTAGAGTCTTGTTAGCGTCCGAAAGAAAGAGCGTACCTGAAACAGGTCCGGTGGAGAGGTGTTGGTTCAACTGATGCGCGGGGATCACGTCTTCGCTGGCCGGGGGTGCGGTCAAAGTTAGCAAATATTCTACGACGTCGGCGATCTCTTCCCTGCTAAGGAGAGGCTTTTTCCGATGGGCCGGCAAAACGTTGTGCAGGCCTTGCGTGCGAGAATATGAGGGCATGATGGAAGTCGGTTGGTCTTTTCGGGGTTCTCGCAGGAACCTGACAAGCTGGTCGGCACTGTATCGGTTTCCAACTCCAGTAAGCGAGGGTCCAATGCTTCCGTGGAACTCTGGTTTATATGGGGGAATCACGTGACAGGCGGCACAGTCGCCCTTGTTTCTGTCGGAAGCTATTCTCTTCCCTCGCTCTGCATTAGGCAAGAGGGAAGACTCGCTATCCACAATGCTCTCTGATGAATCCGTTGCTGTTGCCGCTGGTAATTTTTTCTGGAAGATGGCCGCCGCTGGCGTCGAACCGAGTAATAAACAGATTAAGGTGAAGAGATTCAGCCAATTTTGTGGGCGTCGATTCCGATTCATGCAAACCTCTTCTGTTCCTAAGCCCCTTTCTATGTACTGTTATAAAAACGGGCTTGTGGACGCCCTAATGGAATGTGTCGGCGACGATATTAGAGTACCATGCCTTTGCGTATGCTGCCTCAAGCGCCCGGTAAGAGGCAGGAGCATCCACTGGACTCGTTACCTCTGACTGCGGTACCACGCGAAGTCGTCTTGCATTTCCGCGATAGGCCGCCGATACCGAGATTCCATAATCGGGAGTAACGAGGCTGTAGCAGGTGTTCAGCAATAGGCTTTCATTGTGACTATGTCCTCGGAGCTCCGCAACAATTGCGGCCGCGCACACTTTGGCCTGACTATTGGCACCGAAGGCCGACTTCGGCATAGGATTCGCGAGCGCCGCATCCCCGATGACGTAGACGTTCTTGTGGACTAAGGACTCGAAGGTGGCGGGGTTCACCCTGCACCATCCGGTATCGGCGTCTAGTCCTGCGACCCGAGCGATTTGCGACGCGTTTTGCGGTGGAATGATATTCCCTACGGCGGGTTTGTATTCTTCAAAGTGCGTTCTGACGACGCCCTTGGCAGCGTCTACCTCGATTACTTCTCCTCCCTCCGACAGTGGTACCCATTCCACCATTTCGGCGTAGAGTTCCTTCCACGCCGAGAGGAACAGGCGGGCTTTCGTAAAAGTGTTGTTGGCATCCAGGATCAAGACTTTTGACTTGGGCTTATGCAGTTTGAGGTAGTAGGCGAACAGACTCGCACGCTCATATGGCCCGGGGGGGCAACGATAGGGCGTCGGGGGAACGCTGATGACGACTAAGCCCCCGTCTTTCATTGCGCGCAACCGTGTACGCAACGCTTCGGCCTCCTGGCCACCAATCCAGGCATGTGGGAAGACCCGACTAGCTGCGCGGGTGTAGCCATGGATTCCTTGGGTATTGATACCGATTCCTGGGGACAACACTAATTTCTCGTAGGCCATTACGGCGCCGTTGGAAAGAACGACGCGATTCTGGACTGGGTCTAATTCCTTCGCCTCGGCGTGGATGACCGTTACCCCGTACTTCCGCGTGAGGCTTTCATAGTTTTGGGTGAGAGACCCTATGGACCGGAGCCCGATGATCGCGGCATTACTGAAGGGACAGGTCACAAACCTGGCATGCGGGGTGATCAACACGACCCGAAGACTAGGGTCAAGCTTTCGTAGATATTTGGCACAGGTCGCGCCACCAAATCCTCCACCAACCACTGCGACGGTCGTGGAACTGTGTGCCCGGCTTAATGAGGGCCAATGCGACACCGGCAGCACGCTCGCGAGTTTTAAGAATTGTCTACGGGTAAGCACGGACATACGGTAACTCCGTATTGCGGGAGGCGCTATCGGCCAAGGCGAAAAAAAGTCTTTAGTGATTGGATTTCTTCGTCGCTCAACGCTTTTGCTATGCCGTGCATCACCGTGGCCGGTACAGAGTCTGTTGAAAAGTCTCGCATTCGATTTTCAAATTCTTTGGGGCTCAGAGAATGAAGAGAAGGTATGGGCCCTGTGTTATGGTCAGACTCTCTGTGGCAGGTTACGCACATACTTGCGATGGCAGGTGGTTGCGATTGCCCGCTTGTGAGCGCCGGCGCCCAGAAACTAAGTATCAATAAAAATACGGATACTCGGGATGTCGTCGTTGATTCGAAGATCATTATAGTCAATCTGTGACAATGACGTTTGCTTTGTTGGAGGAGGTGACTCCCTGGCTGTCGGTCCATTTCAGCTCGATTGGTCCCGATATCACGGCAGTAGTAAAGAAGGAGAAGTATGGATTCGCAGCGATCCCCGGATGGAGTGTAGCCTCGAATATTAAACGGCCGTTATACCAACATGAAACGCTTCGAACGATATTTTCCGGAATTTTCTGTCCGACATTGTTGTATCGGAAGCCGGTTTCCATCGGGTGCCGGATAAGCACGCGGACTTCAAAAATCTGTCCCTTTTTTAAGTGGTCCGGCACTTTTATGCGGGCGTTTGCCATGGCGTTAGTAGGCGCCCTCTGCGGCCTCAACACAGGCGGCTGCAGTGACTACAACTTTGGCAGTCGTCATCCATGCGGAACCATCATTTAGTATCGCCAAGGCCGTCACTGCCTGTGTTCCCGCTAATCGAATGCGAGTGTTGATCTCCGTTCTTCCAGCATCAGGTCCCAATTTAAATGTAGCGATGATTGGTTTGGGGTTCCTTTCGGCGAACAGATGAATTTCTTCCACGTAGACGTTTGGTGTAGGCAGCGTTTCCATGTGAACTTTCAGCGGTATGGAATGTCCACTTTCTGCCAACGGAGGCAGGGTAAGCACTACTCGCCCAGGCTGTGGTTCGTGCCCGCCTGTCGCGCTTCGCATGAGAGGTGCGAGCCGGTCGCGACCATCAAAACCGTGGCTCGACGGGCGGGGCCAGATGAGCCAGCCGATCAAACCGAATAGAGCAAGCCGTCTGGAGAACAGCCTAGGCATCTCGTAGGCGATGGTTTTTCAACGGTAGCGAACGTATTCGCTTTCCCGTCGCCGAAAAAATTGCGTTACAGAGGGCGGGTGCGAGCGGTGCAATGCCGGGTTCTCCGGCGCCACCCCAAAAGCCTCCGGTAGGTTTTAGTACGGTTACTACGGGTGGCATCTCCCCAATCTGCATCATCTGGTAGTCGTGGAAGTTCGATTGTTCCACCCTACCGTTCTTTATCGTAATTTCGCCATACAACGCCGCGGTAAGTCCGTAGACAACGCTGCCTTCTAATTGGGCGCGTACGGAGTCCGGATTCGCTATGTAGCCGCAATCGAGGCCCACGACTACCCGGTGAATCGTGAGTGCGCCCTTGTCGTCCACCGACACTTCAATAACTGCGGCCGTATAACTCCCGTAGGCGTCTTGAACCGCAATTCCGTGGTGTATGCCGGGAGCCATTGCCTCGTCCCATCCGGCAGCCTGAGCCACTTCATCCAGGATGGCTAAATCCTTAGGTGATTTCGATAGAAGACCGCGCCGAAACCGGTAGGGGTCCTCGCGGGCGGCCTCGGCCAGCTCGTCCATGAAACATTCCCGAAAAAAGGGGTTGTGAGTGTGGGCGACGGCGCGCCACGGGCCTGGGGGAACATGAGTATTTCTCATGGCATATTCCATCCGGATGTTGGGAAATGCGTATGGCGCATCGGCGAATGTTCGGACGTTGACAATGTCTACACCATCTCGAATGAGGTGAGGCCGTATCTCGCTGAAAATCGATTGATCGGCCTGGCGGACGTACCAAGCCGTCGGTACCCCAGAATCGTCGAGTGCGGCCTTCATGCGGACCATCGCGACCGGGCGATATCGGCTATGTTGTACGTCTTCTTCTCGAGACCAAATAAGCTTGACCGGCGTCCCCGGCATTGTTTTTGCAATCGCTACAGCTTGTTTTACGAATTCTATAAAAAGTCCTCGTCTACCGAAACCGCCTCCAAGATGTACCTTGTGGACTTCGATTTTGTGGATTGCGATCTCGGCCGTTTCAGCCGTCACGACTGCTGTTGCTTCGCTGTTTTGCGCTGGGGCCCAGACATCTACCCGTTCCTGGGTATAAATTACCGTGCAGTTTTGGGGCTCCATAGTCGCTTGATCGAGGTATGGGGCATAATACTCCGCCTCGACTAACTGGGTTGCCTCTGAAAAGGCTGTCTCGGTATCCCCTTCGTTGCGTGAAACGGGGGCGCGGGCGAGTTCTATTCCTTCGCGAAGAAAATCTTTTATTGTGTCACTGCTGACACTCGCATGTTCTCCCAGATCCCATTCGATTGGTAATTTACGGATGGCTTGGTGGGCGTACCACCAACTATCCTTTGCTACTACCGCGACTGCATTGCCCAATGGGACGACCTTTATAACCCCCGGCATTTGGGCAATTGCGTCATTGTTCGTCTCTTTTAGAGTACCCCCGAAAACGGGGCAGTGTGCAATTGCGGCATACGTCATACCCGGCAGTTTTGTGTCTATGGCAAATTGTGTTTTGCCTGTAACTTTGTCAGGCACGTCGAATCGACGGACGGGGCTGCCGAGTACCTTCCAGTTTTGTGGATCTTTCAAGCTGACACTGGCGGGGATGCTGAGTTTTGATGCGGCGTTTGCCACGGCGCCGAAGCTTACGGTTCGCCCGCTGGGTCGGTGCGTGATAATACTTTGTTCGGCGATACACTCTTCCGGCCGCACTTGCCATTTCTTTGCCGCGGCCGAGATGAGCATGGTTCGGCCCGCTGCGCCTGCCTCGCGTAGGTATTTGTGACTGTCCCGTATCGACCGACTCCCGCCGGTTAGCATTGTTCCGAAAATGCGATTTCTTTTTAGGTGCTCACTGGTAGACGCGTATTCCGCAACCACCTTGTTCCAGTCGCAGCCCAGCTCTTCGGCTACCAACATGGGCAGGCCGGTAAAACTTCCCTGTCCCATTTCAACTCTTGCTACACGAATAGTCACGGTGTTGTCCGGGCTCACCAAAATCCATGCTGTCACCTCGGGTGGCGCTGGTGCCGTCGCGGCG
>CAYWPF010000065.1:0-6283 GCA_964460065.1 uncultured Enterobacteriaceae bacterium | reverse complement strand
GTAACAATCGAAACGGTGAATCCTTTAATTTGCTCTACTTTGTCCAAGTCAATCTCGGGAAATATCGTATGTTCCCGGATACCTAACGAGTAGTTTCCGCGTCCGTCAAAAGAACGATCCGAAATACCGCGAAAATCCCGCTCCCTGTGCAACGCGACATTGACCAGTCGATCTTAGAATTCGTACATACGTTGTCCTCGCATTGTAGCGGCGCAGCCAATCGTCATGCCTTCTCGCAACTTAAAATTCGCGATCGACTTATGCGCAACGGTCACTATCGGCTTCTGCCCAACTATCAGCGCAATTTCCGCCGCCGCGTTCTCCAGGAGTTTCGAGTTTGTGGCGCCTTCACCAAGTCCCATATTTACCACTATCTTCGACAACCTAGGCACTTGCATGACATTGGTGAACCCAAGCTCTTCCTTCAACGCGGGCATCACCTGACCAAAGTATATTTCTCTTATACGAGGCATTTTGCTAGTCCAGTACGTTCCCTGTGCGTCGGCTAATCCGGGATTTACGCCCGTCAACGACCTTGAAGCCAACACGGGTCGGCCGTCCATCTTGCGGATCTACGAACATAAGGTTCGAAAGATGTATAGAGGCTTCCTTCTCCAGTATTCCACCGGTGTCCTGGGGAGTACGTGGCTTGACGTGCCGTTTCACCATGTTCAGCCTTTCCACTACCGCACGGTCTTCAGAAGGGTGTACTCGGATGACTTTTCCGACCTTGCCACGGTCCTTACCGGCCATAATCATTACGGAATCGTTCTTTCGTATCCGTGCAGCCATATTCGTCCTATAATACTTCTGGAGCAAGAGATATAATTTTCATGAACTGTTTAGCCCGGAGCTCACGGGCAACCGGCCCAAATATTCGAGTGCCGAGAGGCTCTTTCTGGTTATCAAGCAATACAGCCGAGTTTGTATCGAACCTTATATACGAGCCGTCAGGCCGACCGAGCTCCTTTGCCGTCCTGACCACCACCGCCCTCATAACGTCGCCTTTCTTGACCTTGGCGTTCGGGATCGCTTCACGCACCGAAACTACAATTTCGTCCCCAACCGAGGCGTACCGTCTGCGAGTTCCGCCTAGGACTCTTACACACCGGACTTTTCTTGCGCCAGAATTGTCCGCCACATCAAGAACTGATTCCACTTGAATCATCTCTACTTTCCCTTCCGCCCACTGTATGCTACGTCGCTGATTTTAACACCCGACGTACACGCCAGCGTTTATCTCTGCTGAGTGGCCGAGTTTCGGATATCGACACGAGATCTCCGACACCGCACTCGTTATTTGCATCGTGTGCCTTGTATTTTTTTCGTTGTCGAACGAACTTTTTGTATCGCGGGTGCCGTACTAACCTCTCCACTCGGACGGTGACGGTTTTGTCCATTTTGTCACTTACTACGACTCCCTGTCTGATTTTTCGATTGTCTTTTCCACCTAAATCCATTATTGATTAGCCCTCGCTCCCAGACCGTTGATGTCGTACCGTTTTGATTCGCGCAATATCCCTGCGGACCTTTCTCACACGCATCGGATCTTCCAATTGGCCGGTGCCCTTCCTCAGACGGAGTCTAAACAATTCTTCCTTTAGCTCCTTTTCCTTTTCTCGAATTTCGTCTCCAGCCATATCCCTAAATTCACTCGCTCG
This sequence comes from uncultured Enterobacteriaceae bacterium, assembly GCA_964460065.1. Classification (GTDB taxonomy): domain Bacteria; phylum Desulfobacterota; class Binatia; order Bin18; family Bin18; genus Bin18. Next base: position 4,622 of record CAYWPF010000065.1, on the reverse strand, counting down.
CATACGATACTCCCCGACGCTCCCGAATTTGTGTACTGACCGGCAGCTTGTTTGCCGCAAGCCGGAGTGCTTCTCGAGCTGTCTCTCTAGGCACCCCTTCAATCTCGAAAAGCATGCGGCCAGGCTTAATCGGTGCGGCCCAGAATTCCGGTGCGGCCTTTCCTTTTCCCATTCGTGTTTCCGTAGGTTTTTTTGTCACCGGTTTGTCAGGGAAGACACGGATCCAGATGCGGCCACCCCGTTTCACATGGCGAGTCAAAGCTATTCTGGCCGCTTCGATTTGTCGCGCCGTAAGCCACGCACGTTCCAATGTCTGCAATCCGAAATCCCCAAACGACAAGCTCGCACCACGCTGAGCATTGCCATACATTTTTCCGCGCATTTGTTTGCGAAATTTCGTCTTCCTTGGAGATAGCATATATTTGCCGTTCCTTACGTATTAACGTTCGACCTTTGCTGTTCTTCCTCTTTCGTCAACACTTCACCCGTAAATATCCAAACCTTGATTCCAATGACCCCATAGGTCGTGCGGCTCTCAGCCACACCATAACTAATAGCGGCCCTTAGCGTGTGTAGAGGCACACGTCCTTCGCGGTACCATTCTGTTCGAGCGATCTCGGCGCCCCCAAGACGGCCCGAACAACGCACCTTCACCCCCTGCGCTCCCATGCGGATCGCCCGGGCCACGCTTTCTTTCATCGCCCGCCTGAATGCTACCCTGCGCTCCAATTGCAGCGCCACATTCTCCGATACCAGCTGGGCATCTAAATCCGGCCTCCGTACTTCGTGGATATTGAGATACACTTCTCGGTCTGTCTGCCGCGCCAGATCCGCTTTAAGCTTCTCTATTTCTACACCTTTCTTCCCTATGACAATACCAGGCCGGGCTGTGTAGATATTCACCTTAGCTTTGTTAGCCGCCCTCTCTACTTCTATCTTCGATATGCCGGCGTGATAAAGCCTCTTCTTTATAAACTGACGAATCCGGATGTCGTCATGAAGCAACGTGGCATATTCTTTCTCTGCAAACCATTTGGACTCCCAGCCCTCAAGAATGCCTACACGAAACCCTATCGGATGTACCTTCTGGCCCATATCTAATTTCCTTCTGCTAGAGCTCTTCTACTACGATCGTAAAATGGCTAGTTCGCTTCCGTATCGGAGTAGCCCTACCGTGTGCACGCGGCATAAATCGCTTGAAAGTTGAACCTCCGTTTACGGTGGCGAGCTTTACGTAAAGCGCGTCGGGATCCACATTTTGCGTATCGGTGGCGTTAGCTATAGCCGATTGCAATGTTTTAGCAAAAACACGGGCAGCTTTTTTTTGGCAGAATCGCAAAACCAGTAGCGCCTCTTCCACTTGCTTCCCCCTGATCAGGTCCGCAACTAGACGGGCTTTGCGCGGTGCCATCCGCACATCCCGCGTTACCGAACGTACTTCCATAAAAATTCCCTTGTCCTATTTCCTCTTCACGTCGCCTCTTCGATCACCAGCATGACCATAAAAGGTTCGCGTCGGGGAAAATTCACCTAGCTTATGGCCCACCATATTTTCCGTCACGTACACCGGAATAAACTTGCGACCATTGTGGACGGCAAAAGTGAGCCCGATCATTTCCGGACTAATTGTCGACCGTCGCGACCAAGTTTTGATCACTTTTTTGTCGCCGTTTTGAATCGCCACATCCACTTTATTTTGCAGATGAACATCGATAAAAGGACCTTTTTTCACAGAACGGGGCATATTACTTCTTTCTCTTTTGGACTATGTACTTGTCGGTCTTCGAGTTTCGGCGAGTTTTATACCCTTTAGCAAGCACCCCCCACGGGCTCATAGGATGGTTGCCCTTGCTTCGTCCCTCACCTCCGCCCATTGGATGATCGACGGGATTCATCGCAATTCCGCGAACCCGCGGACGACGGCCGAGCCATCTCCTCCTACCAGCCTTCCCGTATCTGATATTTTCGTGATCAAGATTGCCTACTTGTCCAATGGTTGCCTTACAATTTTGATGGACCAACCGCATTTCGCCGGAAGGCAGTTTAACTGTCGCGTATTTCCCTTCCTTCGCCATTAGCTGAGCTGACGCTCCAGCACTCCTGACAATTTGTCCACCCTTGCCAATTTTTAATTCAATATTATGGATGATAGTACCGACCGGAATTCGGCGCAGAGGTAAGCAATTCCCGGGCCTAATATCTGCCGATTCACTTGTCATCACCAGATTTCCTACCGCCAAACCGTTTGGAGCTAAAATATACCGCTTTTCCCCATCAATGTAATGTAAAAGCGCGATTCGAGCCGACCGGTTAGGGTCGTACTCTATAGAAACTACCTTCGCTGCAACGTTTTCCTTTTCGCGCCGAAAGTCTACTATACGGTACCGGCGCTTGTGGCCGCCACCACGGTGAAGAACCGTTAAGCGGCCGCGATTATTCCTTCCCCCATTTTTAGAGAGCGGCGCAAGCAAAGACGACTCCGGTTTGTTCTTCGGCGTCGTGATTTCGTCAAAGCCGGAAACACTTTGAGACCGTCTTCCCGCTGAAGTAGGTTTGTACTGTCGGACTGGCACTAGTTATGCTCCTTCAAAAAAGTCTATGCGATCACCTTCACCTAGTTTAACGTACGCCTTCTTCCATGCCGCCTTACGTCCTTGAGAACGGCCTACACGCCGACGCTTCCCCAAGTACTGCACCGTGCGCACCTGTTTGACTTTCACGTCAAATAATTCCTCGACCGCCTGCTTAATAATCAACTTGGTCGCTTGAGGATGAACGCGAAAAACCACTTGATTGCCCGCTTCTCCGGCCATTGTTGATTTCTCTGTGATTAAAGGAGAGACCAGAACGGAGTAAGTATCCATTATTTTCCTCCAAGCCGTTCGTTGATCTGTTCCAAAGCCGCCTTAGTGATTAAAAGCTTTTTATGTTTGAGAAGGTCGTATACGTTGACGCCTCTCTCTAACAGAACTTTGGTCCCCGGTATGTTACGGGCGGACTTTTGCACATTCTCGTCTGTCCCACCGAGAACCAGCAAGACACTAGATCCTATTTCCAACCGTTTGAATAGATTCACCATCTCTTTTGTCTTAGGTTTGTCAAAACTAATCTCGTTAATAACGATGACCTCGTTTTGCCGGAACTTTTGGGCAATCGCCGCCCTTAAGGCCGTCTTTCGTGCGGATCGTGGCAATCTGTATTCATAAGAACGCGGCTGGGGACCAAAAACAGTTGCACCTCCTACCCAGATGGGAGAACGGTTGCTTCCGGCTCGAGCCCGTCCTGTTCCCTTCTGTCTCCACGGCTTCCGGCCGCCACCCCGCACAAAGGCTCTCGTTTTGGTTGCTGCGGTTCCAGCTCGTCGTTTGGCCAACTGCATTCGGACCACTTCGAAAAGCAAATGCTCTCTTTCTGGCTGGTCACTGATCGACGCCGACAAATTCATTTCGCCGACCTTTTCTCTCTCGGTAGACAAAATGTCCACTGGATTAGTAATGTTCGGCATTTATTAGGCCTCTCCCACCTTTTGGACGAGCACCACCTGTCCATTCGACCCGGGGACAGATCCCTTAACGAATAAAAGATTTTCGGCAGGCCGCACATCCACAACCTCTAAATTCAACGCTTTTACCCGGTCAGTCCCGTAATGCCCGGCCATCCTCTTGCCTTTGAAAATCTTACCGGGATAGGACCGGTTCCCTATTGCCCCGCCGTGACGAAAGTATTCGTGGGTTCCGTGACTTTTTGGGAACCCCCCCATACCGTGCCTCTTCATTACGCCCGAGTACCCTCTTCCTTTGGTCCGCCCAACAACGTGAACACGTTCTCCTAACGCAAACACTTGGTCGACGGTAATTTCATTCCCCAATTGATAGTCACCTACATCGTCCATTCTAAATTCTCGCAACACCGCGAAGGGTCCTCGTCCTGATTTCGCACTATGCCCTAGAACCGGTTTAGAAATCCTCTGGCTCTTTTGGCTACCGAATCCCAACTGAAGGGCGTTATAGCCGTCGCATGAACCCGTCTTCTTCTGAACGACCGTGCAGGGACCCGTTAGTAGGACCGTCACCGGAACCAGGTCCCCGTCCGTAGAAAAGACCTGCGTCATTCCCACTTTTCTTCCAATCAGCCCTTGCATAGTCCGCTCCCTAAGTTATTGGAGTTTTATCTCAACATCCACGCCTGCTGACAACTCCAGCTTTCCCAACGCGTCTATCGTTTGTTGCGTTGGATCGAGGATATCCAGAAGTCGCTTATGCGTTCGTATTTCGAATTGCTCCCGAGATTTCTTATCAACATGGGGTGAACGATTTACCGTAAAGCGTTCGACTCTTGTCGGCAAAGGTATAGGTCCGGCGACTCGTCCGCCCGTTCTCCTCACCGTCTCTACAATCTCTTTTACTGATTGGTCCAGCACTCTGTGGTCATACGCCTTAAGCCGGATGCGGATCTTTTCATTCATTATGGTGGTCATACGATCCTACTCCAGAATTTTCGTGACGACGCCTGCACCGACCGTGCGGCCGCCCTCCCGAATTGCGAAGCGCAAGCCTTCGTCCATGGCTATGGGCGTGAGTAATGCAACGGTCATCTGAGTATTGTCCCCAGGCATCACCATT
>CAYWPF010000064.1:0-11113 GCA_964460065.1 uncultured Enterobacteriaceae bacterium | reverse complement strand
AGGTAAGGGGTAAAAAGCCGTTTGTGTAATAGTGCCTACTCTTCTACAATAAGGCGCGAGTATGATCAGAGAAAATGGAGGAAGGACACAATGAAAGTCGGGACCATAATGCAATTGACCAGCTTTGAAGGGAAGCCTGATCAACAGACTTATCAAGAAGAGCTTTCGTTGGCGGACAAAGCAGAAGACCTCGGCTTCGATTCGCTTTGGAGTTTGGACCATCATTTCACCGGCTACGTAATGTCTCCGGATCCCTGTCAATTATTGACGTATATGGCAGGTCGTACTAAAAAGATCCAACTCGGTACTGCCGTAATTGTTTTGCCGTGGCATGACCCGGTCGAGATTGCGGAAAAAATAGCACTACTAGATTTGGTTTCCGGCGGTCGCACAATATTCGGTTTTGGTCGTGGGGCGGCTACAGTGGAGTATGCGGGCTTTCGGATACCGATGGATGAGTCAAGAGAACGTTTTGTTGAATGCGCAGATATTGTCCGGCTCGGGCTCACCCAGGATAGTTTCTCCTATGAAGGAAAATATTACCAAATCCCCGATATTCAAATTCGTCCACGCCCCATCTCCAACCCTGAACAACGTTTCTATGCCTCTTCGGTGAGCCCTGAATCCGCAGACATTATGGCGAAAATGGGGTTTGGGGTCTTAATAATCGCGCAGCGTAGTTGGGAAGACACGGCGGTAGATTATCAACGTTACGTCGAGACAGCCCGAGCTAATGACATCACGCCGCGTGCGCCCATAGGTTTGTTCAATGTCCTCGTGTCCGACGATGAGAAAGAGGCGGAAGACCTTGCTCAGGAATATATGGGCAAATTGTTTGATTCGGTAGAAAACCACTATGGGTTTTCTTCAGGCAAGCTCAAAAACGTAAAGGGTTATGAATTCTACGGTAAGATGGCCAAGACTTTTTCGAAACTCAACGCTGATCAAGATGCTAAGGCTAAGGCGGTAGAATTTTTCCGCAGCCTGCACGCGGCGGGGACCCCCGGCCAAGTATTAGAAAAGATCAGGTACATACATGAGACGGTGGCCCTAGAACATATGGTAGGCACGTTTGCTTTTGGAGGGCTTCCTGCCTCTAAGTTAAATAAAAGTTTTGAGTTATTTGCGGAGAAGGTCCTTCCCGTACTTCAAAAGGATCCTGCATTCGAGTTACCGCGGGAACACCTGCAAGCATCAGCGGCGGACCAGCAGGCGCAGGCGTAGTTGCGTTCAGGGTGGAACGTGTCCGGGTTTGCGAACTGGTCGTTCCACCTGCTGCTCAGTTATAAATCCGCCGGAGGCGAGAGAGACGATTTACCCCGGCGATCGCGAGAGTCGGTGGCGGGGGTTGGCATATTACGTTATAGCAGGCCCCTTGGTTCTACCCTTTGCCCTTTTTAGTGTTCTCCGCCCATTGTTTCATTGTGATAGTCCCGCCCGATGCGGCAGTTCGGCCCTGGTCCTTGGGTGGTAGGACGTCTTGCAGGGCATCTATACGCTTCCACTCTGCAAACGGGGTTTTGGCTGCCTTGCGTGGTATATAATGCGACGCCGCAGCTTTTTCATAGGCATGAACATATCGGGGACAATTTGTCCAAATTTCGGAAATGGTTACGCGGACAACCAGGTCCGCTTCTACGTAATTCTCGATCATTGGGTCACGAGAAGAGACGGTGGCGTGGCCTTGGATGCGCACACGATTTGGGACTTCGAAATCGATGAATAGGAGGCCGAGTTTCGGGTTGCCTATAATGTTTCCCATAGAAAAGAACATTCCGTTCCCGTCATAACTAGGGAACACGAGGGTTTTGTCGTCGGTTACCCTTACAAAACCTGGGTCTCCCCCCTTGTACGACACCGTAGGACGACCGGTCGGGTCGACGGTTGAGAGAAAAAACATGTCTCGAGATTCAAGGAAAGCTTTGTCGTGTTCGCTAATAGTGGTTTTTACCACAGCCTCTTCTACCCGATCTGCAAGCGCTTCCGTTTCGAATTGCCGCTGCAGGCTACGATGTTGATTACTATAGAGCCGGCTCATGCTCTGACCTCCACTGAAGGAGTGAGGGCGTTACAAAATGCCCCGCTTCAATTGATTGATACTTTAGAGCTCTGATGAGGGAACTACAATTTGCTCTGCTAATTTCTCGATATCAGCTTTTACTGTACTCGCATCTTCTGAGAATCCCCCCACGATGACTTGGTGAATGCCCGCATCACGAAACGCCTTCACTTCGTCCATCGTAATAGACGTTCCTATGCCCTTAGAGACGGAGTATTGAAAGTTGCTCGAATCACGCCCCGCCGCCGACGCGTAACTTCTCATCTGTTCAATGTGTTCTTTAGCTGACTGGGGCGAAACATTTACTCCGAACCATCCGTCTCCGACCTCACCAACGCGTCGTAAGGCCGGTTTGCTTTCCCCACCGAATATTATCGGCGGGTGTGGACGCTGGATGGGCTTCGGATACGAGCGCACCTTAGGAAAGCTGCAAAACTGTCCTGTAAATTCAGTCTCTTCCTCTGTCCATAACTTTTTCATCACCTCCAAGTACTCACGCGTTCGCTGTCCACGTTTTTCCCAGGGTACACCTACGGCAGTAAATTCTTCTGCCAGCCAGCCCACCCCGACTCCGAAGTCGAAACGTCCACCCGATAGCTTGTCCAAGCTAGCGACCTCTTTCGCAGTGACGACTGGGTTCCTTTCGGGCACGAGACAGATCCCGGTTCCGAGCCGAAGACTCTTTGTCTGCGCTGCCGCGTAAGTAAGGGCAGCAAACGGGTCGAGGATGGCGATCTGCGTAGTCGGCATCGGTAGCCGGCCATCGGGAGAGTAAGGGTATTTGGAAGAATATTGATCCAGCAGTACGATGTGCTCCGGCGCCCACAAGGAATGAAAACCAGCCTGTTCGCATGTCTGTGCGGTAGTCGTTACAATCTCGGGATCGGCCCCCAAACCTATTCCAATAGCGAAATATCCCACTTGCATAATTGATTATCCTCCTCCTGACGGTAGCTGCGCATGCTATACGAGGGGGACTTCTCCGTGCAAGGGTTCCGGAACCGTGGTAGATTTGGACGCATGTACGCAGGGCGCAATATTGCTCCTTTGAGCAACGGGTCCGTCAGTGTTTCTATTCTTTGCCGGCCAGTTCTCGGCCTTTGAGTGGGTTGGGGTCTTTGACTTGACCGTATATCTGCCGTCCTTCGTGGCCTTCCGGAAGATGTTCAGTAATAGGGAGTCCCTCAGGCGAAACAAATAATAAACAATGGCAGTACTTCCACTTTTTCATCTCGTCACAGGCGCATACCCATTCACGACTTCGCTCGACTTCGGCCTTTTTGTCGGGATAAAAGTTACAAGGGCAAAGTGGCCTCCCCACGTCGTCTATGTTGTTAGCCAGGCCAAGGATGACAGATTCTGTCACTTCCGCCTCAGGGTGAGCGGAGGTACCGGTTTTCTGCAAGTACTTTTCCACATAGATTCTCATGCGCTTGATACTTTTTTCTGATGGGCGTTCCATAATATTGTGCCTCCAAGGGATACGTCTAGACCCTAATCTAGTATTTCGTTCGTGGTTGTGCCACCCTCTCGCTGTTGAGCCTATACAAGGAGTCCTTGTGACACAGCCTTTGAAGATCTTTGTAAGCCGGCGCATTCCTGAAAGCGCGCTTGGTCCCTTACTCACGTTTCCCGAAGTCAAGGTCTGGAAATCAGACGATGCGGTGCCACGCCACGTTCTCTTGAGGGAAGCAGGTGATGTAGTCGCACTACTTGCCACTATATCTGAAAAGATTGATCGCGAGTTGTTAGATCATGCGCCTTTTCTCAAAATAGTTGCCAATATGGCGGTTGGCTACGACAATGTGGACGTTCCGGCTCTGACTAAGAGGGGGATTCTTTTGACGAACACGCCGGGCGTACTAACCCAAACAACGGCCGACCTCGCATTTGGGCTCGTGCTGGGCATAGCCAGAAGGTTGGGAGAGGGAGAACGTCTAGTGCGAAGCGGCAATTGGCCGGTCTGGCGCCCCTTTTCCTTTCTAGGCGCTGACGTCCATCATGCGACGCTCGGTATTATTGGTCTTGGTAGCATCGGGCAGGAAGTAGCCAAAAGGGCTCGCGGATTCAGTATGCGCGTGCTGTACCATAACCGTTCTCGCAACGTTCGGGCTGAAGAGCGCTATGGTTGCGAGAAGGTTAGTCTGGACACACTTTTAACAACATCAGATTTTGTTGTTATTCTGGTCCCGCTTAATCGGGAAACCCGGGGGCTCATCTCCAGTGCCCAACTCGAAAAGATGCAACCCTCGGCATTTTTGATCAACGTTGCACGTGGCCCAGTTGTTGACTCTCAGGCCCTCTACGAGGCTTTGCGGGGAAAATTTATAGCTGGCGCCGCGCTAGATGTAACGGATCCGGAGCCGTTGGGAGCGGACCATCCTTTACTCGGGCTCGAGAATTGCATGGTTGTACCCCACGTTGGTAGCGCAAGCGTGGCTACCCGCACCCGGATGGCCGAGTTCGCAGCAGAGAATATTGCTGCTTTTCTCGATGGTAAGAGACCGCCGGCGCTGGTAAATGAGGAGGCATACTGAGTTCTGCGCGGAGAATAGGAGGCCCAGCCGTGTGGGACCATTCTGTCTTGAAGGTGTGGGCCCCGTTTGAAATAAGGGCACGGGTTATCGTGGTCCTCACCTTGACTAGTGAGATAATATTTTTGAGAACGCGCTATTCATGTCAGAAGCGTCGAGCACGCATTTGCCAACAACAGCGGAGTCCACGGACCCTAACAAGGTTGATGCCTCAGCTTCGGAATTGATCTCGTCCAAAGATATAGCGGTTTTTTGGTGCGGGATCTGCTTGCTCAATTTCGTGACGTTTTCGGCATCGAAAAGACCTCCCGGAGAAGAAAGGCCAATGACCCGGGCGGGTGTTTCCAGAGCCCTGCCCAACTCATCATCGTTTTGCGCCATAAGGACAGGCACGATATGTAGTGACTGGGCCGTGGTGATTAATTTTTCTATAGAGGACTGGTCGGCAATATGTGCCCATACTAACACCGCGTCGGCACCATAAAACCGGGCCCTGTGGATCTGGAATGGGTTTCGGGCGAGACTTAGCGAGAGGATGGGCGTTGTCACCAATTCGGAAATAGCGTGCATGTCGTCATTGGATGTTCCGAAGAGACTAGGTTCTGTGTGGATCCCTATAGCACCGGCTTCTGTATTATCGCAGTCGCGTGCTAGCGCTGTGAGTTCGCGAGCAGGCCAGCTTTCCCCAGTAATAGGATCGGTCCGTTTGAGCGCCGGGATCAGGCACAGTTCTTGTCTATGAGTGGTGACGAACAGTGTAAAATCTCGCACGCTTGGCCTGAGCTCGCTCCATTCCTCTTCATCCCCGTCGTTCGAACTTATTGAGTGGAGCCGTTCCCAGGTCAATTCATCGGCCCTCTCTGGTGGACGCTGAAGGGGTTTGAGGTCGTGCTATATTTAACATATTAGGGAGGCCCGTGTGCGAGGTGAGCCCGCCATCGACAGCGAGCGCCTGGCCGGTAATAAACGAGGCGTTGTCGGACGCTAGGAATAGAATAGTATTGGCTATTTCCTCAGATTGTCCCATCCGACCTAACGGATGAGCCTCGCTCTGCGCTCTGCGAAAAGTGTCAGCGCTGGCGCCACCTAAAATCTGTACGGCGCGGGTATCGATAGCCCCAGGGCAGACACAGTTCACTCTTATATTGTACTCGGCATTTTCTATTGCAGCCGACCTGCTCAGATTAATCACGCCGGCTTTGGCCGCATTGTAAGCCGACATACCAAAATCGCCGACGAGACCGGAGACGGAGGCGGTATTAATGATAGTACCTGACCGTTGCTTTTGCATGATAGGTAGGCAATGTTTCATACCGAGGAATGTACTCGTTAGCGAAACACCAATCGTGCGTTCCCAAATTTCCATGGACGTATCTTCCAGTCGGGCCAGAGCCCCGAGGCCGGCATTGTTGCACATGATGTCTATTCTGCCATAAGAATCGAGCGCCAGTTTAACCATCGCTGCTACCCCCTCGGGGTCAGAAGCGTCCATTTTGATCATTTGTGCAATGCCGCCTGTCTCTTGTATTTTTGTAGCGACCTCTTGGGCCCGTTTTCCGCTCAGGTCTGCAACGACGACAGATGCGCCCTCCTCCGCAAATCTAGAGCAGGTAGCGGCCCCTATTCCCGCTCCTCCGGCCGTGACTATTGCTACGCGGTCTTTGAAGGTATGTCCCATTTGTTCCTCCCAGGTCCGGTGGATGGTAACACAACGTAGGCGTACCAGGTAGGACGACAGGAGGCTCGCGAATAGTAGGGTGATGTTAGGGTGCGGGTAGCGGCCCTTGGCTGATAATGGGGTTAAAAGGAAACTTCTCTTTTATTCGAACCCCTACTTTGTAGGCTGCTTTTGCAGAGGGAAAGGGGCCGATGATAATACGATGCCACTCTCTATCTTTGCTGACCACCCGGGCGATGGCGGAAGAGTACCCTTCAATTCTGAGGGTTTCGACCGTTTCCCGCGCCTCTTCGTAGGAACTAAAAGAGGCGACTTGGACGCGATAGGGTAAACCGTGCTCCCTGTGCGCGTTCTTTCCTACTATCCGGGCGGCTCGCGCGGAAACCCGATCATCCGAGCTGCCTGCGGATAATAGCGGGGCCTCCGAAAGGCCCGTGAGTCCCGAGTCCAGGACTTTAGGGAGATCTGGAACCTGTATGGCTAAGTTTCGACTGAGGTCGTCGATCACCCGTGTTAATTGGGTTTCTGTGAAGGTCATGAGGTTGCGCACGGCACTCGCCGCGATATCGACCGGACTGAAGGGTATTCCCGCGTCATGAAAACGGGTGGTATAGTTCGCGAGTACCAACGTCTTCCCAGAAACAGTGTCAACGACCTGCACGGTCCCTTCAAGTGCTAACTGTGAATAGATGCCGACATAGATCCGTTGCAACTTCTGTACTCTCCCGTACACGAGGGCATCGCACCCAAGTTCCATACCAAGTGCTGAAGGTGCGAGTTCGCGCCAGGCACCCGAGTCCATTTGTTCGAGGGTGGTGTCTATAACGTGAAGTTCGACATCGGTGTAGCGTTTGACACTCAGGTGTCCTGCTACCCGCTCCCGGACTATCGAGGCCAGGCCGTCTGGAGGATTAGCGTCTTCGAAGGGTAGAACGCAAAGTCGTGTTTTCTCGCGTTGTGTGTCCGCCGACCAATCGAGAAAATCCGAAGTCGGGCTTGAGGGCATGTTCTGTTGGGAGCTGCACGATGGTGTAACTATACAAAGCAGGAATAGACAAAATAAGACCACAAAAAGACGTTCGCTGGCCTTCGCTCTGGGTTTGCGAGCCCGTTCTTCGGGCAAAACTCCTGACACGGTCACGTGTATAGCAGTTTTTAGTCTGAAGAAAAGAGACTCGGCAGCTTCGCCTGAGCTACCCGGAACAAATCCTTGTCCGTGCTTTCTAAAGCCGGTACCTTGTTCCGTAACGAAAATAACACATAGCCAAGCGCGTGGCTCGGGAGGCTTCATGCAATACGATCTGGTAATTAAGAATGGTTACGTGGCCGACGGGTCGGGACAACCGGGTTACCAGGCTGATGTTGGTGTTGCCGGGAGCGAGATTGTTGCGATCGGCAAGATAGATGAGGCCGCGCACGAAATTATTGATGCGACTGATCTGGTTGTAGCACCTGGTTTCATTGATGTTCATACCCACTATGATGCACAGCTCTTCTGGGACCCGTTGGCGACGCCGAGTTGTTGGCACGGCTTTACAAGTGTGTTTATGACCAATTGTGGATTTGGTCTTGCCCCGTGCAAACCGGAAGACCGTGAGTACATTACAAGGATGCTTGCCAAGGTAGAAGGAATGCCCTTGCGGAGTTTACGCGAGGGTGTGCCTTGGACGTGGGAGACCTACTCGGAGTATCTCGACGCGTTAGATAATAACCTCGGCGTGAATGTAATGACTTTAGCCCCGCACTCGAGTATCCGGTACAACGTCATGGGTGAAGATGCTCGCAAGCGTGAAGCTACAGAAGATGAAATTCAGAACATGCAGGAGGTAGTGAAAGAAAGTGTGGCAGCCGGTGCCTTTGGATTTTCCTCTTCTTACGGGCCTGTCCATTTTGACGGCGATGGAATCCCTGTACCCAGCCGATTCGCGGCTGAGGAGGAAACCGTCGCGCTTGCCAGCGCACTGAAAGACTTCCATCGGGGGACCGTCTGTGTGATCCCGCCTGGCATCCCGACGATCGGTCTTAAGGACATGGAGTATCTTAAACGCCTCTCGCGTGAAAGCGGTCGGCCGGTTTTATGGAATTTATTATCTCAGACATGGGCGGCGCCCAACCATTGGAAACAAGTTCTCAAGTGGACCGCGGATGCCTTTGAGGAGGGTGCCCGGGTGCATCCCTTGTCGCTGTGTGAACGTTTCGACCTAACCTTTTCTTTACGGGGCGCAGTGTTCGAAGATATGCCTAGTTGGAAGGCAGCCATTCAAGGATCCCGTCATGAAAAGATCTGCAACCTTTCCAATCCCACGCACAGGAAGGCTATGCAAAGGGACCTTGATGATCCTACTCCGACGGTGTTCTCCAAACGAATGCAGGATGTACTAGTCGAAAATGTGCAGGAAAGGTCTCATGAACACTTTGTAGGTCGTAATCTCGTGGAGATAGGTGAAGAACAGGATAAAACACCTCTGGAAGTAATGTTGGACCTGGCTATTAGTGAAAACCTTGAGACGCAGTTTCTCATCAAAGGATTTCAAAATGGTGACGAAGAGGCGGTACGTGCCTTAGCCACGGATCCTTACGTTTTGACGGGAGGCTCAGACGGCGGTGCACATATCTCGTTTTTGTGTCAGGTAACGTACCCAAGTTTTTTATTGAGCCACTGGGTCAGAGAACAAAAAGTGCTGAGCGTCGAGCAGGCGATTAACCGTTTGACTTTTGTACCGGCACAGCTGCTTGGAATTCCGCGTCGTGGGCTTTTAAAACAAGGGATGGCGGCTGATTTGACGATTTTCGATCCCCAGGAGGTACAGGCTATGCCAAAAGAGTTTGTTGAGGATTTCCCTGCTGGCGCCTCCCGGCTGGTTGCCCGGTCAAAAGGGTACAAATACTCTATTGTGAATGGCAGTGTGATTTTGCGTGACGGGGAGGAAACCGGGAGGCGGCCCGGACGCGTCCTTAGAAGTTATGAGACGTAGGTGGCCATTGCGAAAGTGCGGACCACTCCTAAAGGCGTGACGGACGGTTCCGAACGCGCGAAACATTTATGCTGACACATACGTTCCGTCACATACAGGGAATCGGCGAGAAGACCGAAGTCCGCCTATGGGACGCTGGCTTGACAACATGGAACGATTTTCTAGATCATCCAAACAGGAGTAGGTTACCTCAGTGGAAACAGGACTCGTCCTGCTATGAGCTGGAACGGTCGTTAGTGGCGATCGAAAAGGGCGATATTCGATATTTTGCGGCGCGATTGCCCCACCTCCTTCATTGGCGGCTCTACCCTGAGTTCTCTGAGCGTGTTGCATATTTGGATATAGAAACGACAGGGCTGGGTCGTGAGCACTCAATTATCACTGTCGTCGGGATTTACGATGGAGTGCGAGCCCGCTCCTACGTTTCCGGAAGGAATTTAGAAGAATTCGCAGGAGATATTGATGGGTTCTCGCTTTTAGTGACATACAATGGGAAGCAGTTCGATGTGCCTTTTCTCCGCGACAAATTGGGTATTACTCTTGACCAGGCCCATATCGACCTGCGGTTTCCCTTGGCCGCGTTGGGGTACAGGGGTGGGTTGAAAAAGATAGAGCGGTCGTTGGGACTGGAACGAGAAGGGATGATCTCGAATCTCGACGGCTGGTGTGCGGTCCTTCTTTGGCAACAGTACGAATTGGGAGAAGAAGGCGCCCTGGAAACGCTTTTGTACTATAACGCGGAGGATGTGATACATCTCCCGTCTCTTCTTGAAACAGTTTACAATTCGTTTATCGAGGCGGTCCCGTTCCATGTGAACGAAGTGAAAATGCCTCCTCCTGCAACCGTGCCCTACAGTTACGACGAATCGATAATCCGACGAGTGATTGGCCAAGTCGGCCGTTAGGTCTCACAGCTGCATTTGTCGACCATCGCCGGGTTCTGTTGATAATCCGTTCTGGCTCGGTTTTCTTAGATCCCGTAGGAGCAGTCATTTTAAGGCGGCCAAATTCTTGAATAGCGTCAGTGCCTCCGGGTTGGCAAGGGACGTTGCGTTCTTTATTTGGCGACCGTGAATAACGTCGCGGACCGCCAACTCCGAGATTTTTCCACTCTTGGTCCGAGGAATATCGGATACCTGGATTACTTTCGCGGGAACGTGTCTCGGAGAAGCGCCGACTCTAATGCGTCTCTTGATTTCTTTTTCGAGAGCTTCGTCCATAACGATTCCGTCCCGCAGTAAGACGAAAAGAATTACGCGTACATCCGCCTGCCAGGACTGAGCAACCGCGAGACTTTCTACTACTCCGTCGATCTGTTCCACTTGCCGGTAGATTTCGGAGGTGCCTATTCTGACGCCTCCCGGATTAAGAGTAGCGTCTGATCGCCCGTGCATGATGATGCCATTGCGGGCCGTGCGCTCTATCCAATCCCCATGGCACCAGGTTGAGTCAAACCGGTTAAAATAGGCGTTAAAATATTTTTGTCCGTCCGTGTCGTTCCAAAACCCTACCGGCATGCTGGGGAATGGTCGGGTACACACGAGCTCCCCTGCCTTTCCTCCCGGCGGGATGGACACACCCTCCTCGTCAAAAACATCCACGGCCATGCCTAGCCCGGCCTCTTGTATTTCCCCTCGCCAGACCGGAGATACCGGGTTCCCCAGGACAAAGCACGAAATGATATCCGTGCCTCCCGCGATAGAGGCTAAATGGACGTCGGGCTTAACTGCCTCGTACACATAGTCGAAACTTTCGTGCGCCAATGGCGATCCTGTAGAGGTGATAAGTTTGAGAGCGCTGAGGTCGTGAGTGTCTCGCGGCCGAAGGCCGTTGACTCTGAGTGTGTCTATGTATTTCGCGCTTGTCC
>CAYWPF010000063.1:0-9601 GCA_964460065.1 uncultured Enterobacteriaceae bacterium | reverse complement strand
AGTTCGTCGAGCTCGAGATCTTTTGGCTCCACTACTAAATCCGTGATGGGCATCTCGGTTAACTCGCGGATCTCGGGATTGGTGAAGGCGGCTTGGGCCGGGCCACGACGGCCTAATAAGTAGATTTCTTCTACAGCACTCTTTTTGAGAGCCTCTAGGGCATAATCGGCAATGTCGGTTTTTGAAAGTTCTTCTATCGAACGCGCCAAAATGCGAGCGACGTCCATAGCGACGTTGCCGTTCCCAATGACCGCTACGCGTCTCACGTTGCTCAGATCGTATTGTAGGTCCCGGTAGTCCGGGTGCCCGTTGTACCAGCCTACGAATATTGTTGCCGGGTCGCTGCCCTGCAGGTCCTCGCCGGGAATGCCTAGTTGGCGGTCGGACTCAGCCCCCGTAGAAAAGAGTACCTGATGATAGTGGGAAAGGATGTCTTGCAAAGACAAGTCTTTCCCGAAAGTCACATTACCGAAAAAGCGAAAGCCGGGCCGATCTGCAATTTTCTCGTATTGGCGGATTACTGCTTTAATTTTTTGGTGGTCGGGGGCTACCCCACCGCGCACTAGGCCATACGGTGTCGGTAGCCGGTCAAACAAGTCAACGCTTATAGTACGATCTTTTTGCTTTAACAATTCTCCGACTGCATAAAACCCAGCGGGCCCTGACCCGAAAATCGCGACCCGCAAGGGATTAGTTTCGGTACCTATCAAATCTGACATTGCTTTCCTTTCCCAAGAGGTTGGATAGCTCGCTTCTCTTGCGAAACTCGTTCGCTATACATAGAACAGATTGACCCGTCAACCAGGACCAAGGAGGACGTTCTTATGAGTCAAGACAAAAATCAGAAACTTCGCTTCGGAATGTGGTATGATTTCCGCAATCCACCGGCTTGGAAACGGCCGTATGATGAGCTCTACGGCGAGATATTTGATCAGATTGTGTGGGGAGAAGAGAACGGGTTCGATGACATTTGGCTGTCTGAGCATCATTTCATAGAAGATGGATATTCGCCATCGCTGATGCCTATTGCGGCGGCGATCGCCTCCCGTACGAAAAGTATTAGGATCGGTACGAGCGTGATGCTATTGCCATTCCATAACCCCTCCCGCCTGGGGGTGGTTGCTGCTACTGTGTTGTTCATTTCGGGGGGGTGTTTTTTGCGGGGGGGGGGGGTGGGGTACAAGGTCGAAGAATTCGAAGTGTTTGGTGTATCAAGCAAAGAGCGCGGGGCTCGCACGAATGAAGGCCTCGAGATTATTCGGCGTTTATGGGAAGGCGAAACGCTTTCTTTCGACGGTAAATACTATACGGTTAACAATGCCCGGTTGACGCCCGAACCGATCCAGCAACCTAGACCGCCTATATGGGTCGGTGGCTTTACTCCTCCAGCGTTGAGACGAGCGGCAAAGTACGCCGATGGGTATATTGGGGTAGGTCCGTTAAAGGAAGCGTACGACGGTTATGTGACCGCGCTGGAAAAGATAGGGAAGCCTAGCTCGGGTGTCCGGCTTGCGGGTGGATATTTTTGGCTTATCCCGTCAGAGGACCCAGAGAAGACATGGGATGAGGCGGCCGAGCATGTGCGGTATCAAGTTAATGCGTATGCAGAATGGTCCGCGAAGGCTGGAATGCCATTGTTTGATCATATGCCTGATGTGAAGGCTCTGCGGGAGTCGGGCATGTTTCAAGTCGTTGATGCGGAGACCTGCATTCAGATGATTCGTGATTACGCGGCGCAAACACCGTTGACGCATTATTATTCGTGGACCCTGCCGCCGGGATTACCAGCGAGCTGGATTCAGCCACACCTAGAGCTATTTGCTGCAAAGGTAATCCCCGCCTTTCGCTAAAAAGAAGGGAATGGGTTAGTTTCGAGTCTGCCGGATTAAATTTCGTTTGGCGGTAGGAGCTGCATGTGGATCTAAGAACGCCGGGAGTATTTCTTTTCTTGGACTCTTTGTCGGGCGCGAGAACGGGAGCGCTAGTGAAAGACGTGGAAAGACTTGGGTATAGTGCGGTATGGTTTCCCGAGGTTTTTGGGCGCGAGCCGTTCTCATTTGCCTCATACCTACTGGCCCAAACGGAACAGTTAATAATAGCAACGGGTATTGTCGTGCCGTATGCCTACGAGCCGTTTGCGATTGCAAACGCGACGCGCACCCTTGGCGAATTGTATGGCGATCGTTTTTTGCTAGGTATGGGAGTGAGTAACGCGCAGGGGAACGAGAAGCGTGGTATTCCGTATCGTAAACCGATCAGTTTCATGAAGGATTACCTCACGAGGCTCGAATCGGTCCCGTACACGGCCCCGGACCCGGAGGCGAAACCTCCTATCGTTCTTGCCGGTATGATGCCCAACATGTTGCGTTTGGCCGCAACGCAGACACAGGGTACCCATACGTATTTCACTGTAGTGGACCAAGTTGCCGAGACCCGAAAGGTCCTCGGCCCTGAGCCGTGGTTGTGCGCCGCACTAGCGGTAATATTGGAAACAGCCCCGGAGAGGGCCCGAGCCACGGCGCGAGAGTACATGCGTACTTACTTAGGGATTGAGCACTACAGAGAACGGTTCCTTGAGGTTGGATTTTCTGCTGCCGATTTTCGCTCAGGGGGTAGTGATCGGTTGGTTGACTCCGTCGTTGCGTGGGGAAATGAGGAGGCCATACGCAAGCGGGTTTTTGAGTATTACGCGGCGGGCGCGTCTCATGTGTGTATACTGCCGTTACAACCTGGCGGCGGGCTGACTCCTCACGAAGAGGCTATTACGCTCTTGTCTCCCGCGGCATAAACGACATAAATTTGTGAATAGGAGGAAGTTTATGAAGATAGGATTGTTTGGTGTAAATATGGGGCCATGTAGCACCCCGGAGGCTTCGGCCCAAGTTGCACAACTCGCCGAGGCGGCTGGATTGGAGTCTGTTTGGGCCGGAGAACATATTGTCCTACCGGACCCGCAGGAGCCGCCGTCGCCCTTGCCGCCAAGGTATCCTATGCTCGATCCTAACATTGATTTTGCTTTCTTGGCCGGGCATACGAAAAAAATCCGTATGGGCACCGGGATCATCATATTGCCGCAGCGTAATCCCCTTGTGCTGGCCAAGGAAATGGCGAGCCTGGATGTCTTGTCAAACGGTCGAATCATTTTTGGAGTGGGCATCGGTTACCTGAAACCCGAGTTCGATGCGATTGGAGCACCTTTTACCAAGAAGGGTCCTCGAACGCTGGACTATATTGATGCAATGCGAACAATATGGAACGAAGAGGATCCCTCGCATAGGGGGGAATTCTCTTCCTTCAGTGGGGTCAAAGCCTTTCCGAAACCGGTTCAAAAATCAGGACCGCCAGTCGTTTTCGGAGGCATGACCTCCGAAGCGTATCGCCGTTCGACAACTCACGGCAATGGCTGGTACGGCTTCGCTCTGGACGTTGACGCCACAAAAGCGTGCGTGGCCGGATTGAAAGCTGCTAAAGAGCAGTGCGACCGGCCCGATAGTCTTGGCGAATTGGAAATCAGTGTAAGTCCGGTTGGCCGAGTGGATCTGGATATGGCAAAGCGTTACGCCGACTTAGGTGTTCACCGGCTAATTAGCCTTTTTCCGCCGCAAGGAGATGAAATTTTCGCGCTGAACTTGAAGATCTCCGATATTACGGACTATCTCAAGGAACTTGGTGATTCAGTTATCGGGCGGGTGTAAAGGTAACCGGCTCTCGAATTTGGGTGTGATCACTTATCAACCGCCCAACCTTGAGCCGATCCTACTTGGCCTGTGTTCGCCCGCGGGTTTTTACCGAATCGACTCGAGTCGCAATAGCGTTAGGTGTGACATTCTTAACTTGGGCGCGCCAAATGCTGCGCTCGAGTTCTATGCCATCGTTCAATGTCTGGCCGTACCCTTCGTTTATGACACGTTTCATCGCAGTTAGCATATCAGGAACTGAACTGAGCATGTCATGAGCCAGGGATTGACAGGTGCTTATTAACGAGCCTGAGTCAACGATCCTATTGACGAGGCCCCAGGCTTCGGCTTTTTCCGCCGATAGGTAATTCCCGGTCAAGGAAAGCTCCCGTGCGCGGTAGATGCCGATAGCGCGGGAGAGTTTTTGGCTCAGACCCCAACCCGGCATGACGCCCATCCGGACGTGTGTGTCGGCGAAGGATGCCGTGTTCGATGCGATTAGAACATCACAGGCAAGTGCTAACTCGAAGCCGCCGGTGATCGCGAACCCGTTAATTGCGCCGATGATGGGACGATCGAAGGCTTCCATTGACCGAACGACATCCATGCTGCCTTTTCGGGGCTCGGACTCCCGCAAGGGCTCGCTCGTATGGCTCAGTTCTTTCAGGTCCATGCCGGCACAGAAGGCGCGGCCGGCTCCTGTGAGAATAACTACGCGCGTGCCCGTATCGTTCTGGAGAGACTCAAAGGCATTAATGAGTGCGAGTCGCAGTTCACGAGATAATGCATTCATTGACTTTGCCCGGTTCAGAGTCAGGGTTGTAACTCCGTCGACTTTTTCTACTTTGAGAGGTTCGTTCGACATCTCAGCTCCTTTTCTCTCATTTGATCCCGTACTATGCCTCGTATAGCCCGCGACGCCAAGGGTTTACTTTATTGACGGTCGGTTCTAAGCCTTCTACAGTCCGACTCTTCAACCGTCGGAGAGAGTTATTGGCGCGGGGCCATTCATGGAATTTGCTTTTACCCAAGAACAAGAATTAGTACAAGAAAATGTCGGGCGATTCGCGAGGGAGAAGTTGCTTCCGCACTACTCACGATGGGACCGGGGGGAAGAAATTAAAGCGGCGGATATTCGCGAGGCGGCCGAGCTCGGGATTTTTCGTGCTCGTATCCCAGACAAATATGGCGGTCAACACGTTGATTTTGTGACATTTGGCATCATGAGCGAGGCATTGGCGCTGGGGGATTTTAACTACACGTTGTTTTTACAGTTGAGCATGATGATCTCTGAAATCCTTGTATCCTATGCTCTCCCGGACGTTCAGAAGGAATGGCTTCCTCAAATTGCGACCGGGCAGACGATTCTTGCACTTGCATTGACGGAACCACAGGCGGGCTCGGATGTTGCTAAAATAACAGCGAGTGCGAAAAGGTCTGGCGACGGCCGTGTCTTTTCCGCAGGAGTGGATATTAAGGCGATCGGGAAAACCAAACTGGAGAACGGGGCCGTTGGTCTTATTCTTGACCTCCCAGCCCGCGCGCTCATCGATGCTATCCAAACTGTTTCGAAGGCCGTAATCGCAAAAGTTAATGGTTTTTGCTTTACCGGCGCACTCGAATTAGAACTGCCATGCGATCTGATGATTGTTGCGGCGGGAGCGAAATTCGCTGATACCCATGCAAAATGGGGCCTCCGACCCACGTGGGTTATGAGCGCTCGGCTTCCGAGTGCAGTTGGATTGCGGAAGGCCCGAGAACTGTCCTTTACGGCGGACGCGTTTACCGGCGAGGAGGCAGCAGAAATGGGCCTGGCTAACCGCTGTGTTCCCGATGGCGACTTAGTTTCGACGGTCCGGGCGTTAGCCCTAAAAATTGCGGCTAACAGCCCGGATTCGATAGCTGCCTACAAGGTGTTGTACGATCAAGGGTTGGGCAAGACTGTGTCCGAGGCGGTGCGTTTCGAAAACACTAGCACGTTCCCGATTTCCCATACTGGGCAACGGCTGGCCAAGTTTCGCTAACTTGCGTTTCCGCATTATGCCAGACCTCGAAACACAACCAGGTGAATCGGCCTTTTCATACCCGAGTTTTAAGCGTTACTGGGCAGCTCGATTGTGCGTCACGTTTGCCATACAAATGCAGGCTGTCGCAATTGGATGGCAGATCTATGACCTCACGAGGCGCCCACTTGATCTTGGCCTGGTTGGCTTAGCGCAATTCCTTCCGTCGCTTGGGCTCGCGCTCATCACGGGACATGTCGCCGATCGGTACGATCGCCGAGTCGTGATGGCCTTGTGCCTCGTTGTTGAGGCGATGTGCGCGGTATTATTTTTGATCTTCACTCTGCGTGGGGACACGAATACGTCCTATCTTTTTGCGGTCCTTGTCCTGTTTGGCACTGCCCGGGCCTTCGAGTTTCCAGCGTCCGTCGCGCTTATGCCAAATCTTGTCCCGCAACGTCTCTTTACCAATGCCGCGGCCTGGAGTTCGACCGCATGGCAGACCGCGACGGTCGGCGGCCCCGCGATCGGCGGGCTTTTATATGCGATGGGCCCGGGAGTAGTTTACGGCGCTTGCACCCTCATGTTTGGTCTTGCTCTGGTCCAAGTGGCAAAGATCCGACTTGAGAGAGAGAAAGTGGATCGCCAGGCTCCTACGTGGAAGTCGGTCGTGGCTGGCGTGTCTTTCATTCGGGGTGAACCGGTAGTTCTGGGGGCGGTCTCTCTCGACCTTTTTGCGGTATTGCTGGGCGGCGCGACGGCACTTCTTCCGGTGTATGCACGTGACATCTTACATGTTGGGCCGTGGGGCCTCGGCTTGCTCAGGAGCGCTCCGGCGGTCGGAGCATTGGCCACGGCCGTTCTGGTCGCTCGCTATCCTATTAGGCATCACGCCGGGACCATTTTGCTCGTTACCGTTGGAGTGTTTGGCCTGTCTATAGTGGGGTTCGGAGTCTCGGAAAACCTTTGGCTTTCGTTAGGTATGCTCGTAGTTTTGGGTGCGTCGGACATGATTAGTGTAGTCATTCGACGTGTGCTCGTGCTGGTGAAGACACCGGATTCTATGAGGGGACGTGTGAGCGCGGTAGAATCCGTCTTTATCGGAGCGTCGAACGAACTAGGTGAATTCGAGTCCGGCGTTACGGCGGCCTGGCTCGGGGTGGTGCCGGCCGTAGTACTTGGAGGAATTGGAACGCTGACGATAGTGGGGTTGTGGGCTCGCATTTTCCCACAGTTACGGCGCGTGGACTCGTTGGACGGTCTTGTGGCAGACGATCCGTAGGCGTTGATTTACCCAAGCGAGTGTGTTTCCCATAACGGCTTGCAACTACAAACGGAGGAAACATGAAACTTGATAGTCTTATGACGGCCCAATCGCTTGATGAAGCCATAGCCATTGCCCGCGAGGCAGAGGAAATGGGCTTTGATGGCGTCTGGAGCATGGAAAACCAACACGACCCATTTCTCTCTCTCGCCGTGTCCGCAACCTCAACTACTCGGCTGAAGCTCGGCACGGCCATCGCGTTGGCTTTTCCGCGTAGTCCCATGTCCTTCGCTTATACTGCGTGGGATCTTCAACGCGCCTCTAATGGCAGGTTCGTCCTTGGGCTTGGGACGCAGGTGAAAGGGCATAATCAACGCCGATATAGCGTGAAGTGGGAGTCGCCCGGTCCAAAGCTTCGCGAAATCGTTTTAGCGCTCCGAGCAATATGGGATTGTTGGCAAAATGGTGCCAAACTTGATTTCCAGGGGGATTTTTTCCAACATTCGCTTATGACACCCGCTTTTTCACCAGGAAAGATAGAGCATCCACACATCCCGATATTCGTAGCAGGTGTTAACCCATACATGTGTCGTCTGGCCGGTGAGTTATGTGACGGATTTCATGCACATCCGTTTCACTCTGCAAAATTCCTACGTGAACGGGTGATCCCCCAGATCGAAGAGGGAGCCGAGAAGGCCACAAGAAGCCGAAAAGAGGTTGTAATCTCGAGTTCTGCATTCGTCATTATGGGCGATAGTCAGAAAGAAATGGATGAGATGCGAGAAAAGGTCCGCAGGCAGATATCCTTTTATGCTTCGACCCGGACGTACCAACCGGTTCTGGATGTACATGGTTGGGGAGAGACTTGCTTGCGACTCAACATGAAGGCGGCCCAGGGCGAGTGGGATACTATGTCGGAAGATATAAGCGACGAAATGTTAGAGGCATACGCCGTGCAGGGTGCACCGGAAGAGGTACCGAGGATGCTACGAGACAAATACGATGGATTGCTTGACCGCGTGGCGTTCTATCACCCCGATCGTCCGGGAGTAAATGGCGATCGGTGGCGCAAAATCGTTAGGGCATTTTATGCATAACTAGTCCCGAATCAGAGATCGAGAACAATGAATCGGGAATTAAGGAGGGGTCATGACCGTGCAAATTGGTGATATCAACATCTCCCGGGTGGTAGAAATGGAGGGGGCCTTAATGGAGCCGAGTATGTTGCTTCCGGATGCCACGGCTGAAGGTATGGCCAAACACTATGGCTGGCTTGCCCCGCAGTTTGTGGCGGCGGATGGTAAGCTGAACATGAGTATTCAGACCTATGTGGTCAGAACCCGCCACCACACAATCTTGGTTGACACTTGTGTGGGCAACCACAAGCAACGGAGTTTGTTTCCAGATTGGAACATGATGAATGGACCGTATCTGCAGGACCTGGCAGGATTGGGGGTCAACCCTGACCAAGTGGACTACGTATTGTGCACCCACCTGCACCTTGATCACGTGGGCTGGAATACCCAACTAGTAGACGGGAAGTGGGAACCGACTTTTCCGAACGCCAAATATCTCTTTGCCAAAAAAGAGTGGGAATTTTGGAAGAGCGAATACGAAAGCGGCGCCGAGCATGCCGCGGACGGGGGCTCTATAGCGGACAGCGTGATCCCGATTGTTGATGCAAATAAGGCCGTACTAGTCGATGAGGACCACGCGATCGATGACCAGCTGTACCTATCGCCTTCGCCAGGGCACACCCCCGGGCATGTCTGCCTGAATCTGCAATCGAATGGAAGAAGGGCTGTCATGACAGGCGACATGATGCACCATCCGGTCCAATGTTCAGAACCGGAGTGGAGTAGTGGTTTTTGTGTAGATCCCGTGGCATCCGCGAGTATGCGCCGGCGGTTTCTTGAGCAACACTGTGACCAGGACATCCTGGTGTTGGCAGCACATTTTCTTGCTCCGAGTGGGGGCCGCATTGTACCGGAAGGAAAAACTTGGAAGTTGCAAGTGTGAATCAGTAGACACAGGCGGGTTGCGTCAGAGAATAGTACCAGGGCCACAAATAGCAAGTAAAATAGAAGGGATGACTATGCGCGCATGGCAGATTAAGCAAGATTTTGGTATTGAGAATTTAACGCTGCGGGATCTTCCGGACCCGGCTCCAGGCCGCGGGCAAGTCGCGATTCGAGTAAAAGCGACATCACTGAATTACCGCGATCTGATGACAGTAAAGTACGGGGGCGCTCGAGGTCTTACGTTGCCCCTGATACCATTGTCGGACGGTGCCGGGGAGGTCATTGCGGTGGGTGACGGTGTCACAAGGGTAAAAACCGGCGATCGCGTCGCGGGGATTTTCTTCCAAAACTGGTTGGCGGGTAGACCGGATGCGTGTCATGGCGCGTCCGCCCTCGGCGGAGCATTGGACGGTATGTTCGCGGAACATGTCGTGTTGCCGGAAGATGGGGTGGTGAAGATACCCGGTTACATGACGTATGAGGATGCGGCCACACTTCCATGTGCCGCCGTAACGGCTTGGCAAAGCATGGTCACGCTCGGAAATATGAAGTCTGGGGAAACCATCCTCATATTAGGGACTGGTGGGGTCTCTGTTTTTGCTCTGCAGTTCGCGAAGGCGGCCGGAGTTCGGACCA
>CAYWPF010000062.1:0-2110 GCA_964460065.1 uncultured Enterobacteriaceae bacterium | reverse complement strand
GACGTTTTTGGTGCGATTAATAGCCACGGTTACTTGGACGAAGGGATAACCTTGGGTTTTAGCCATTACGTTCCCGAACTAGATGGTGTTCCTGGCCAGCTCACTATCGACCCAGGTTCGGCTTATTTTCGGTTGGCGTTCTTTTACACGTACCCGCCAGAGTTTTCCGGTTTACAAGACCTCTGGATTCTTTTAAGGACGGACAAGGAACATACGACGAAAATGGACTATTTTATTTATAGTCCAAATTTGCGACGTGTTCGACGACAACCACAGCCGCGTCGGGATGCCCAACTCCCAAATAACGTGCAGACTTTTGACGATATCATAGGCCGCGATGCCTGGGAGTTCTCTTGGAGACTGCTGGGAACGGATGTCTTACATGAGACAGTGAGGTTTCCTAACACACGACCGACCGTAACTCTTGCTGATCACACAGGAAATTTTAGAGAGATCGCTTCCGATCAGATTAAGATGCTCGGGGAGGACTATCCGCATTACACCCAAAGTGGTGGCGTGGCCTGCTACGTGGTCGAGGCAACGCGTCGGCCGGAATGGCTTCCCAATTATAGGACAGACCGACTGGTTTATTGGCTAGACCAACAGACTTTCTATCCGTTACGGATTGAACAGTATGATAGTGACGGAGAGCTCAAGATTATAGAGGTTCGCAATGCTTACCAAGCAAAACCCGAGCTTGGAGACCGAGGCTACACGAGCCTGTTTACATTGTATTATGATACAGAATTGGACATGATGAGCTATAGCGTACATGACGCGATGTGGACAAAAAAGTGGTCGGAGCAAGATCGGGCAACCATGTTTGACCCGGATTTCATGCGGCGTAGTTGGTTAAAATACCCTCTGAAGTCGCAAGCGCTCGTTTACACCCCGGAAAAATTCTTCTTACGGCCGATGTTGGACGAGAGCAAATTTCCGCAACATAGAACCATCAAACTCTCGCCCGATGTCCAGCGAAGGTACGAACAACAGGAAGCCGCGGGCCGTCTGGTTTTCGATGTGGAATCCCAGCACGCAAGTGTTGGCCGGGAAATGGCTGAGTAAAATGACGCCGTCCCGGGCACTCGCTCGCAGCATCGGCTTATTATTTCTATATTGTGGGCTAGCGGTACACGCGCCTTTCGCTGCTGTCGCGGGAGCGCAGACTTGGGCTACCGTTGGGGAGTTGTCGGAACAGGAAAAGATGGCTTTGGACCTTCGCGTCGAAACGCCCCGCGATCCTAACGTTTCTTACTTGCCTGCAGAAAAATACCCGTTCAAGAGTCCGTTTACCGCCGAAGAGATGGGACTTCGAGCCATGCAATTCCCCCATTCGCCTTTTGGTGACTGTATTTTGATCGACATGGCTTTTTCCGTCACGAATTCCGGCGCGCTTAACCAACGGGTGACTATTATACCGATACTATATCTTCCCGAGGACGGGTTGAGGCAACACCTGTACCAAACGGCACCGGGCGAGGAGGTGTATCGTTGGCTATCGCAAAGTGTTTCACCGCCGGAACGGTTTGGAAGCCAAACGTTGTGGATTGGGTATCGTACTGACAAAACATTTACGACAAAGATCGATATGTTCGTGTACTCGCCTTCCCTGCGGAGAATTCGACGGCAACCCCAACCGCGGAGAGAAGACCGACTGCCAAATAGCGCGGCTACCTTCGACAACCTAATAGGACGCGACGCCTGGGAGTTTTCATGGCGCATTCTCGGGACCGATGTGCTCCACGAAACCGTGCGGTTCCCGGCGACCCGCAAAAACGCAATATTGACCGATGAGGTCGGAAATTACATTGAGGTGTCAGCTGCCGAGCTGCCGTTAATGTGTAAGGAATATCCCGCTTATACTGAAAATGGAGGGGTGGAGTGCTACGTCATTGAGGCCGTTCCCCGTAAGGAATGGTTGTCGGGCTATTATGCAAGTAAACTTATTTATTGGGTGGATAAACAGGCCTTTTTTCCTTTGCGGGTCGAAGAATTTGACGACAAGGGGAATCTTAGTTTCGTCAACACGCGTATAGCAACTTTGGCGCAACCGAATTTAGGGGACGAAGGATATGGGGTCCTGTTCGATCTTTGGTGGGACATTTCAATA
>CAYWPF010000061.1:0-11719 GCA_964460065.1 uncultured Enterobacteriaceae bacterium | reverse complement strand
AAAGTAACCTCAAATGTATTTAGAGAGCGAGCCGTTGAATCCGGATCAGCAGCTCAATAAAGCCCTCAATAGCTGGCGGCTGTTGACTACACCGACTATCAAATCGGAGGAACCGGAGGAGAAAGAGTGCGGACAATAACTCTATGTAGCGGAAAAGGCGGGGTCGGCAAAACGTTGATTGCAACTAGCCTTGGACGAATCATTCAGAGAGCCGAACACTGTAACGTGATGCTTGTGGACCTCGACCTTTCGGTACGTGGTCTTACCCTTCTCGCGTTTCAAAATTCCTACGAACTGGACAAACTTCCATTCTCACTTACGGATTACTTAGAAGAGAAGAACGAACAGAGCCCGTCACTTTTTCAGGAACTACAGCGAGAACTGGGCCACAGCATGCCGGAATTAGAAGACGCCGCGCCAGACGCCAACCGTCGAGTTTTTACATCAGGCTACCAACGGACGGAAGGGCTCTTCATAATCCCTTCCTCTACGCAAACCGAGCGCCCGGATTGGAACCAGTTTAGCCAATTGGAACTGGAGGTTGCCATATCGAAGCTCGGCAAACTTCACGAATTTGCGAAGACGTCACTCAATATTGACTACGTAATTTTTGACACGCAGGCCGGCCTCAGTAGCTTAAGTCTGGCCGCCACCAGTTTGAGCGACCTTAACCTGATCGTTCTGGAAGAGGATGATATCAGTTGGCGAACAGCGCTAAACACGTTGATGGAGATATCCGACCTAAGTCGGCGCCTGCACCACAAATCTCGCACGTATTTCCTTGCGAATAAGGTTAGTGTCGGGATGGTCGACGCAGCCGATAAACTGAAATCATTTTCTTTTCTACCGCCCATACCATTCGACACATGGATGCATCGACTGTTCGCCCATGATACGGGCGCGGTCCTTGAGGAGGCCTTTGAAACAAGCGACTTCTTTAGGCACGTCGAGGCAGAGGTGTGGGACGAACTGGCCGTAATACTCGGCGTGCGTAAACGTGCATCCAAGCCGAAAGGCCGGTCTTCGTGGTGGCGCTAACCGCAACGACCGCGAAAAGAACAAAGGTGTCTTGTCGGCGGTGATTTAATCCCGCTCTAGCCATGCGTCGGCACAGGTGACGACTCCCTGGCGCGCGAAAATATCGTCAATCTTGGTCAAATCGTCAGGACTAATATCCCAACCGAGGGCGCCTACGTTGTCCTCTACCTCCACCGCCCGTCTACAGCCCACTAGGGCGGTGCTAACGGCCGGGTGTGACAGTGTCCAGCCCAGCGCAAACTGTGGCAAACTCTTACCGTATGAACTCGCCAGTGCTTTTAGTTCTTCCACTGCATTAAGATTGTTCTGGAAATATTCAGGCCCGAACATGGTCTGGAAGAGATTGATGCCGCCCATCCTCCCTTGCCTTGCTCGCCAATCGTTCTCATCGAATTTCATATCTGCGGTAAAGGTACCCGTAAGAAGACCATACGCTAATGATCCATACGCCATGACGCCGATCTGATTTTGATTGCAAAATGGAAGAATCTCTTGGTCCATCCGCCGATCGAACATATTCCAGCAATATTGTGCGACATCTACCGGCCTCGTTTCCATACAATCCCTAATCTGCTGCAATCTGAAATTCGATATACCTACGGCCCTGGCCTTCCCCTGTTGCACAATTTCATCTAGGGCCCGCATCGTTTCTTCAAACGGCGTATTCACATCCGGCCAATGCACCATATAAACATCGACATAGTCTGTGGCCAAGCACGCTAAACTATTCTCGATGCATTGCATGATTCGCTTACGACTACTGTCACGGAAATTTGGCGCTCCTTTGTACCCAATCCCGAATTTAGTCACAACAACGGCATCTTTCCGACGATTCCCCAGGGCCTTCGCCAACGAGCGTTCCGACGCTCCAAAGCCGTAGGCTTCCGCCGTATCAAAGCAGGTAATGCCAAGATCCAAGGCGGAATGTACGGCCTCAATAAACTCCGTTTCCTCCACCGAACCGTATCCGCCACCTATCTCCCAACATCCGACGCCGATAGCAGACACCTTTATCCCCGTCTTACCGAAGGTACGATACTCCATATTGTCACCTTAATTTCGTCAATTTTCTAATGCATTTCCATGCCGCCATCTACATTCATAGCTTGTCCGGTGACGTTTTCTGCCGCAGCAAGATAACGTGCAAGCTGACCGATATCTTCGGGTGTTTGCGGCCTACCCTGAGGAATAGCGTTACTTACCCAACGCTCCCAGGCATCTTCTTTCGACTCTCCCTCACCTTTCAGTGATTCTGCCAGGTACTCCCACATCTGAGTACGCAATATACCTGGACAGATAGCGTTGACCCGGATGTTGGCAGGGGCTAACTCTTTGGCTAGAGAATTGCTAAACCCCACTACTGCGAATTTGGATGAACAGTAGTGGGCCATTCCGCCGAACCCATTCTTGCCTGCTACAGAAGCTATATTAATGATCACACCACCATTTCTCGCCTTGATCGCGGGGATAGCTGCCTGGCAAGACAAAAACACACCCTTTACGTTCACTGCAAAAGTCAGGTCCCAGGCCTCCTCCGTCATCTCCTCCACCTGCGCTAGGTTCACAACGCCCGCGTTGCATACTAGTATGTCCAAACCGCCTAACCCTGTCACAGTTTCATCTACCATACGAACCGTATCCGCTTTTTTTGTCACGTCCGCTTGAATAGCTAAACACTTCCTGCCCAGCCCGCGAATAGCCGTCGCGGTTGCCTGCGCTTCCGTGAAACCGCCAACCGCGGTTTCTCCATATTGATTCGCTCCGCTGGAGATCGTCTCGATATCGGATACTGCAACGTCGGCTCCTGCACGGGCAAATTCCAACGCAATCCCTCTTCCTATGCCGCGCGCTCCACCCGTACCCAAAGCAACCTTTCCCTCTAATTCTCCCATTCATGATCCTTTCGTTTCTATAAAGCTATTCAGAAACCTTGCGGACGCGGACATCCCCCCATCAGCTCAGAGAGCCGGTCCGCAATGTGCAATGTCGTCTTGTCATTCAAATACGCACCAACAACCTGCACCCCCACAGGCAACCCGTTATCAACTTGCCCTACCGGGACGACAGTCGACGGCAAAAAACACGCCCCGGCTGGCGCCATCCACGCAATCAGATCCCAATAAGGCACCATTTCTCCGCCTACTTCGACCGTCCTCGCCGCCTGTGGTTCACTTTGGTCATGCTTAATCGCGGGACACGGCATAACAGGCAATAAGATAGCGTCCCAAGTAGCGAAAAATTCCTCCCAACGTTTCCTCATCTGCATACGGCGTTCATTGAAACTTAGCCATTCCCGGTGCCGCATCGCGAATAGCCTTCGGGTCTCGTCAGTCGAACTGCTACCCGTCGATCGCGCAAATTCTTCTATCTTGTCGCGAGATACTCCCCCAGCAAGTGCGGATTGAAGCAATGCCATAAAAGTGTGGGAAATTTTTTCCAGGCTAAACGTAGGCCGAGCCGCAGGGTCTACAATAGCGCCGGCCTTTGTCAACTCGCTTGCTGCATTCTCCAAAAGAGTTCGTACATCGTCCTGAACGGGACAATGAGCATCATCCAGCCAAGCGGCGATTCGATAGTCCCCAATCTGCTTCTTCCTTGCGGGAGGCAGCGTCAGCTTCCAGGCTGGGCTTTCCCATCGGTTTGGCCCCGACATGATATCCAACGCAACCTCGAGGTCGCTCACGTCTCTAGCCATCGGGCCCGCGACTGCAAGATCCGCTAAAGTCAAAGTTCCAGGCGGACCGGGAATCTGCCCGTGGGCCGGCACGATACCATAACTGGGTTTGTGGCCGACTACCCCCGACATATGGGAAGGTAGACGGATAGATCCCCCGATATCACTACCTAATTCCAAAGGGGTAAAACCGCATGCCAACGCCGCGGCTGATCCGCCCGAGGACCCGCCAGGAGTCCTCTCCCTCCCGAAAGGGTTGTTCGTCGTACCGAAGATTTCGTTGTAACTTTGCAAGTCTCCAGCGTAGATGGGAAGGTTAGTCTTGCCATAAATGATAGCCCCCGCCTCCCGCAGCCTGGCGACCGGCCACGCATCCTCTTCTGGAACGTAATTTCGGAGTTCCGGTGCACCCGACGTCGTACGCATCCCTTCCGTTTGATACGAGTCCTTTATCGTCATTGGCACACCGTGCAGAGCACCTCGAGACTTACCCGCCGCGCGCTCCGCATCCGCTAGGGCCGCTTCGGCCCGTGCACGTTCAGGATCTAACGTAACGACACTATTAATACTCGTGTCCAAAGAATCGACTCTCGCTAAGAAGAATTCGAGCGCTTCAACGCTAGATATTCGTTTTCTTTTTATCTCCTCGGCGATTTTGCTGGCGCTCGCGTATGCTAGATCAGAAACGACCGACATATGTTACTCCCTGTCTGTTATTCATCTTCCCAAAAATGGCGATTCGCCGGACCACCGGCATCTTGCCACGGGCCCAAACGCGACACAACCGTTGGGACATGATAACTACGGAACCAAAATATGCAGGCGGCTTTTTTCTGGTAAGAGGTAAAGTCAAAATCGAAAAGGATAATTATCACCATGCCCAGACACCAACCACTCGTCGAAAAATTGTATGGGGCACGCTTCAAAGGCCAGAATTTTTCAGGTTTTGACAGTGCTATTACCGACCTCGACACCGCACTCGAATTGCAGCTAGAGGTCCTCCAACGATTTGAGTCCGAAGGTGAACGTCTCGGCGGCTGGAAAATTGGACTAACCTCTGGCAATGCGAGGGACCGAATGGGCAAGGACGTCCGACCCTTCGGTTTCGTTCTCCACAGTCGCATCTTTGCCTCAGGCTCAACTGTTCCACTCGCCGATATACTGAATTGTCATGTTGAACCGGAAATCTGTCTGGTTCTCAAAGAATCGCTAGCCGGCCCTCACGTAACTACCGAAGAAGCCAAGGCAGCGGTAAGAGCTGTCGCGCCAGCCTTCGAGATTAACGAGATCCGAGTGAATCCACAAAAGGAAGGCGATATCGCATTAGTAGCCGACGGTTTGGCGCACTGGGGCATCGTCCTGGGCCCTGAGACCGAGCCCGGAGATGGACTCATCGACACTACCGTCGAATTTTCATGTAACGGAGAGCTATTAGGGACGAAAACACCGGGCCAGACGATGGATGACCCTTACGTCTCGTTGGCACGCCTTTGTAAACAGCTCGATAGGTTCGGCCGCAGCTTGAAGCCTGGGCAACCCGTAATTACGGGTTCGTTCTTCCATCAAGCCGTGAAGAGCCCCGGAAAGTATCGGGCGAGTTTTGCAAAAATGGGCGACGTGGAATTTGATTTTTCTTAGATAAAAAAGAAGACCGTCTAGTAGCGATCTTCCAAATTGTGTACGGTCGGGATCCGAAATCAAACTAGCGCTACAGACGAAAGGACACACGTCATGAGTGATCAAGCTAACCCAAAG
The DNA here is from genome assembly GCA_964460065.1 of uncultured Enterobacteriaceae bacterium. GTDB lineage: Bacteria > Desulfobacterota > Binatia > Bin18 > Bin18 > Bin18. Next base: position 6,252 of record CAYWPF010000061.1, on the reverse strand, counting down.
GTATTTTTCGATATTACGATCGGCAGTGAAGACGCTGGGAGGATCATTTTCGAACTACGGGCAGACATCGTGCCAAAAACTGCAGAAAACTTTCGTGCGTTGTGCACTGGAGAAAAAGGCACGGGGAATTCGGGGAAACCCCTACACTACAAAGGCTCGCAGTTCCACCGCATCATTACGAATTTCATGTGCCAAGGCGGTGACTTCACCAACGGCAACGGCACCGGCGGTGAGTCCATTTATGGCGAGAAGTTCTCAGATGAAAATTTTGAACTCAAACACACCGAACCTGGTCTGTTGAGCATGGCAAACGCCGGACCCGGGACGAACGGATCCCAGTTTTTCATAACAACAACGCTGACACCCTGGCTAGACGGGAAACACGTTGTCTTCGGTTCCGTAACAGACGGCATGGATGTCGTACGAGCTATGGAGGCGCAAGGAAGCGAGAGCGGACAGACGAAACAATCAATTGCCATCAAAGATTGCGGCCAACTCGAAGATTAGTCCAGTCACCTCCCGCGTTGCCAAGATCGGAGACAATTGAGTATGCCATACCTCACGGCAAACCACTGCCGCATGTTTTACGAAGTGGATGATTTCGTTGCCCCATGGGCGAACGAAAAAGAGACCGTATGGCTACAGCACGGAGTCGGTAGAAGTACGAAATTTTGGTACCACTGGATACCCGCTGTCGCCCAGCAATATCGTGTGGTCCGGCGAGATATGCGCGGACACGGTCAATCGGAAGATCCAGGTGCAGATCACAAGTGGTCGCTCGATGAACTCGTGACCGACATGCACGACTTCATGGATGCGCTTGGCCTGGAGAGTGTCCACTACCTCGGCGAATCTATAGGCGGCATTCTAGGGGTGCTCTTTGCCGCCCGCTGGCCGGAACGGCGCAAGAGCCTGACTATCTGCAACTCCCCGACCACCATACGCCCCGCCGGTGCAGAGGCGCTCTCTGGTCAACATGGCAAGGTGCAGAGTGCACTTGAGAATGAGGGGGCTGCCGGTTGGGCACGAATATTGATCGAACAAAACATCATTAGTGGCTCAAGCCCCGGGCATATTGCGTGGGTCAAGAATGAATTTTCAAAAACGCCAACGCATGCGCTGCAGGGTATCACAAGGACGCTCGATGGTGCGGACACGGAGCCTTTGCTTGCGACCTTGGAGGTGCCCACATTGATACTTGCGCCCGCCAACAGTCCAATCACCCCTCTGGCCGACCAAATCTCCATGCGAACTGGCATACCGAATGCGCGCATCGCGGTCATTGAAGGCCCAGGCCATGAGATCTATGTCGACCGTGCCGGAGAATGCCAAACCGCGTTCCTGGATTTCCTAGCATCCCTCAAATGAGTACGGAATGAATCGCGATACGGGGGAGCTGAGGAAACAACCCCTTTGTCGCCAAAGGATCCAATCCCAAGTACACGAGATCGACTGTGCCGGACTACATGCTTCCATTTGGGGCTTGAGTGCTTGAGTCAACCAGTGTTGTCGGCCGTGACATAACGAAGGACCCGCCCTTCCGAAGGGTGTTCGTGAACGTCCCCGTCATTGTACCACATTCGGCGTTGAGCACCCCAGTAAATACCGCGCGGAAAGAACTGTCTTGATTGGTCCTTTTCAACACCACCAAGTGGTTCTCACCGTCCTCGTGCGCAATAATCTCGCCATCAACATAGGCTTCTGTCTCTTTGGTGGGTTCCATCGACACCCCCGTAAACGGGTCAATTAGCTGAACCAGTTCACCCATGATTGTAGTGCCTGACTGTCGTAAATTTAGTTTTGCTCTGCCGGCGTACGGAGCATCCCACGGGTGTCCGTCTATAATCCATTCTCCAGAAATATCAATTGTCATGGCAACCTCTCAGTAGTTCTTTCTGCGGGGAAGGTCCTTGAGTTTGTGCCCCTGATAGTTCTGCGACAGTTGAGGCCACCCGATAGATTGAATTAATCCTACCTGGCCACTTTGATCCGCCGAAACGCTTCGAAACACGCGAGAAACCCCGATCTTCCACGGTTACAGAGTCCCTTCCTCTGTTCGCCTCGGCGAGCATAGACTAACCCGTTCATCCCGTATAGCCGGTCGCCGCTGTTACTCATCTGGCACAACCGGAGCGAAACGACAGCGGCGAACCCGTCTCGCTCAGAATTAGAAACGTATTCACGGTTAACAGGCGATCTTTCACAACCGGTGGCATGTTATCCACTCTATTGTTAATATCGACCGCACCTCAAGAGAAAATCGAGATTGTATTGACATCAATCCGTGAGGGGAAAAGAGTCGCCTCTTTGAATTTTAGCCTCATGAGGTGGTAACGCGCGAAAAGGCGCGTGCGGCTCTAAAATCGGATACGAGGAGCAACTATGGCTGCCGTAACTCAACTCGGTTATTTAGGTCTAAGCGTCAGCAACATCGGAGATTGGGAACATTTCGCTACGCAGGTATTGGGTTTAGGGGTGAGCGGCAGGATGGACGACGGGTCTTTGTATCTGCGCATGGACGAATACCACCACCGCTTCCTGGTTCACCCGACAGGAAAAGACGATATTGCCTATATTGGATGGGAAGTTGCTGACGAACACGCTCTGAATACCCTCGGCGAAAAGTTGCGGGCTGCCGGGTCCGATGCGCGAGCTGCAACGCCTGCGGAATTGGCTACCCGTCGAGTAGCAGGCTTACTCCACTTTCAGGACCCAAGCGGCATTCCATCCGAGCTTTTTTACGGGCCTTTAGTTCATTTTGAAACGCCATTTCAGTCTCCTCGACCTATCTCCGGTTTTAAGACTGGCTCGCTGGGCATGGGCCATTTCGTTATGCTGGTCAATAACGCCGAGGAGAGTACCGTGTTCTATCGGGATGTTCTCGGCATGAGAATAAGCGACTATGTCCACATTTCGCCGGCGCCCGGAGTGAACTTCAAGGCTACCTTTTTACACTGCAACCCCCGACATCATTCGCTCGCGTTCATCGAGGCTCCCCGACCTGCGAAGCGCTTGAACCATTTTATGTTGCAAACGCAATCCCTCAATGATGTCGGCTCCACATACTACTTGTGTCAGGACCGCGATATAGAGATAGCAATGAGTCTCGGTAGGCACACTAACGACCACATGACATCCTTCTACATGAAAACGCCGTCTGATTTTACAGTAGAGTACGGATGGGGGGCGCGCGAAGTGGACGACACGACCTGGCAAGTCCAAATGCATACGTCGGGGAGCATTTGGGGACACGTTCGCAACACGCCCGCCCTTGGAGGAGTGAGCCACGAACCGGAGTAAAGGATCCACCGCCGGCCACCGCTTCTTTCAGATAGTTTTTAGGCCAGGCAACAGCTATCCTTGCGCGTCGAGGTTGTCCAGGTAATCTAATGCAATTCGGTCAAACACCTGAGGTTGCTCATGGTAAGTCCAGTGACCAGCGTCCTCAATGACTTGTAAACTGCAGCTGGGCAAGTTGTCTCGGAAATACTCTGAGTATTTAACGGGAGTGAAGTAATCTTCACTCCCGCAAATCGCAATAGAGGTTGTCTTGATAGCCTGTAGGCGACTTATACAATCAAAGGTGTCATCGCTGATCCAATCCTTGTATGTCACTTTAGGGTCAGTCTCCGAAGTCAACGAGGTGACAGCGTCGACCACCGGCTGCGGTGTGTTTTTTGCGAAGCCCAGCCGCGGATCAATCGCCGCTGGATTTTGGCCAGATGCTAGCAGGCGGGCCGGCTCTAACACGTGAGGGTCAACACGAAGCCGGGCGCCCGTATCAACCAACATCATTCCACAAAGCCGCTCGGGAAAATAAATAGCGATATTAAGAGCGATCCCGCCTCCTAGAGAGTGACCTGCCACGACGAATTCGTCCCAACCCAAATGGTCCGCGAGCCCAACAACATAATGCGCGTGGTCGGCGACTCCTCGAAACCCCGCACCAGACGAGTTCCCATGACCCGGCAGGTCAATACACACTGGCGTATGCTTTCCCGCGACCACCCCTGCGTGACGCCCCCAAATGCGCCCATCACATCCCGTACCGTGTACATAAAGGACCTTCTGCCCTCTCGGGACGCTCAAGCTTCCCGCTGCGCGGTAGTGTATACGCAAGCCCTCAATGTCGACTTCACCCATCTTCGTACCCCTTTCGATTATTTTTAGACGCCAGAATCCGCAAAAAGTCCCACGGATTGTATGGCCGTCACCGCACATTCCTCATCAATTTCAGACGTGTCCCCGGAAATGCCAACCGCACCAACGACGCGTCCATCTTGATTTCTGATCAACTCCCCTCCAGGAACCGGGACCAATTTGCCAGCGGCCACAGCCGTCAACGCTTGTATAAAATGCGGTCGTTCCTCCGCCACCTTTCCGAGGACTCGAGAGGAACGACCCATTCCAAGGGCGCCCCATGCCTTCCCCGTTGCCACGTCGGCCCGCATAAGACTGGTCTCGTCCTCGCGCTGGAACGATTTCATCTGGCCGGACTCGTCCAACACCGCCACTGCGAGCGGGGCCGCTTCCATCTTCCGAGCCTTGCGAAGAGCACTAAGCACTATTGAATTTGCTATATCCAATGACAACATAAACGCTGGCCATCCCTTTTGTCGTCCAGTCCCTTAAATGAGACACGGTCCAATACATCAAGCCATAGGATCAAAATCTGGTTGGCCCAGTAACGCCTGTCCATAGTTTTCATAGGCTGAGTCACTCACCATCAAGTGCGCAGCAGCGGCATTGATATCTCGTAGGCACCGCTGTAACTGACTCTCCTCGCGAACCGCACTGCCGGCCCCAAACCGCACCGACTCCGCGATAATCTCTTTCGCCGTATCCGTTGCCAGGCTCGCCACACAACGCATTTCCGCCTGAATTGCCGCACCTGGAACACTGCCCGCGCTCGCGTCTCGCCAAGCTCTCTCGAACAAGTCCACAGCGACCATACGAGCGCCCCTCAATTTTAATTCAGATTCGGCGATCATTCTTTGAAATGCACTGCGCCCACCTAGTGCCCGCTGTCGTCCGTAACCACGAGTTTTTGACCGCCCTAAATCACGGGTAACCGCCAAGGCGACCTTGGCAAGGCCAAATGCGAATGCCGCATGCTCGTTGGCCACATAACCCGGCCAACCCATCCGAAACAGCGCGCCCCCGCGTTCAGGGCGCGCTGTTTCGGTCGCATAGGTGAATTCTTCGGGTACAAACAGATCCGACACGATAAAATCGCAGCTGCCCGTGCCTTTTAGCCCAACGACGTGCCAGTTATCTATTACTTCTGCCTCTTTTGCGGGAAACACAGCGGTCCGCGGTTCCGGTACGGACGATCCGTGCTCGACTAGGGTTTGCACTAGAACCCAGTCTGCGTGCAAAATTCCGCTACCCCATGACCAATGGCCCGTTACATTGTAACCCCCATCAACCCTGGCCGCTCTCCCCGGCATCAATGCACCGGCCATATTAGGAAGACCTCCGTTCAAAAATATTTGATCCACAGCTTTTTGAGGCAAAAAAGCGCCGGCAAGACCAACGATCGCCGCTCCGATGAACATGCACCATGCAGCCGAAGGATTGATCCCCGTCACGGCCTCTATCACTTCCATTTGCGTTACCGGGTCCGTTTCTGTACCGCCAAGTTCGATAGGTAATTTCATATTGAAAAGACCGACAGAGCGGAGCGCATCGACGGATGTCCGGGGTAGCGTACGAGCTTTTTCAGCTGCCACCGTCTCGGCCTTCAAGACCTCTTTCACCTGTTCCACGGCGCCCAGCAATACCAGTCGGTTTTCCTGACGCCGTTCTAAGAAAGATGATTTCACGGATACAGCTTCTCCCGTGCCCCGTCACTTATCCCAAAACAGGACGCTGGGGGTCACAAACTTACAAGATCTTCCCCTATTCGTTCCGTCCTGTAGCCAATCTCAACATTGGGCGGAGGCGCGGGGAATTCTCTATCGTTTCGATAGGAACCAACTAAAAAACAGCTATCGGATTCACTGGAGAGGCAGTTCCCTTCACCAAAACCAATGGAGCTACTGTCAACATAAACGTCCATCGAGAACGCGCCGCACATGCCTCGCTCAGATCATCCAACATGCAATTGTCGAGAAGATGAATTCCCATTGCGACTAGAGTACAGGAGTGAATAGGCATAATTAGGTTGTCATACCCGCTCGGCACAACGTCGCTCACTCCGTCGCAACCGAGCACCGCTACCTTGCGTTCATGGATCCAGGGAAGACAAGC
>CAYWPF010000060.1:0-8544 GCA_964460065.1 uncultured Enterobacteriaceae bacterium | reverse complement strand
GGAGAAGAATTAATAGCTAAGAGCTTTGCCCGCGAAGGTGTCGACACCATATTTTTTATGATGGGAGGTCCCACCAGTGGGACGGCCGCCGCCTGTCTTGATTTGGGGATGAAGGGGATCTACGTCAGGCACGAGCAAGCTGCTGCCATGATGGCTCACGCGTACGCTCGCGTGACCGGGAAACCCGGAATCTGTATCACCCCGTCAGGGCCAGGGACAGCCAACGCGGTCACTGGACTAGCGAATGCCTGGGCTGATGCAACCCCCATTATCGCAATAGGTGGGGCATCTCCCATGCGTGCTACAACACTAGACTCTTTCCAAGAGATGGACCAACTCGCCATGATGAAACCCGTCGTAAAAGGGGCTTATCGTATTGATATTGCGCATCGCGTTCCCGAATATATCAGCATCGCTTTTCGAGAGGCCCTGGCAGGAAAAAGGGGACCAATTTATCTGGATCTCCCTGGCGACATTCTTGCACAAAGGGTCAACGAAGAGAAAGTTCATTGGCCTGAAAACTACCGAGTCGAGAGTCGTCCCGCGGGCGACCCTGCATTGGTCGAGCGTGCCGTTGAACTGTTAAGAGGGGCAGAAAGACCTATAATTGTGACTGGAAGTGGTATCCTCTGGTCTCAGGCAAGCAACGAACTACAGCGGTTCGTACAATCTACGGGGATTCCATTCTTTACTACACCCCAAGGACGAGGAGCCATCCCGGAAGACCACAATCTCGCGTTTCCAGCGGCGCGCTCGATGGCGTTTCGAGAGGCAGACACCGTTCTGGTTATAGGCGCGCGAGCCAACTCCATGTTGTCGTTCCTGCGGGCACCGCGCTTCTCACCGTCGGCTAAATTTATTAACGTAAATATCGATGGTAACGCGATAGGTCACAACCGTGGGGTCGAAGTAGGCATCATCGGCGATGCTAAATTAGTGCTCAACCAGCTCAACGAAGAAGCGCGTGGCAAGTTCGACGCTGCGGTAGAAACAGAGTGGGTTGCGAGACTTGCAGTAAAGCAACGTACTAACGCCGAACGCTCTGCCCCTCTGCTTCACTCAGACAAGAGTCCTATTCACCCCCTACGGCTGTGCAAGGAAATCAAGGACCTAGTCAGCCGCGATACGATACTCGTTGTTGATGGGCACGAGATCCTGAATTTTGCTAGGCAGTCAATCCCCGTTTATCAGGAAGGAGGTAGCCTTAATGCTGGGCCACACGGCTGTATGGGCGTGGGAGTACCCTTTGGCATTGGAGCTAAAGTAGGTGCTCCGGCCAAACCTGTTCTCGTGCTTTCGGGTGACGGTGCGTTTGGCTGGAACGGCATGGAAATGGATTCTGCGATTCGTCACAATATTCCCATCGTCGTGGTCGTTTCGAACAACGGCGGATTTACTTCCCGTCAAACCGGATATATGACCGCCGGCGATAAAGAGGGCCGACAAAATGTTGGACGCGATCTTGGACACCAGCGATACGATAAAATGGTTGAAGCTCTCGGGGGTTATGGCGAATACGTGGACAAGCCCTCCGAAATCCGACCAGCTATACTGCGTGCGTTCGAGAGCGGCAGACCTAGCCTAGTCAATGTTTGTACAGATCCCGAGGCCCAGGCAACAACTGACATGGGATTCAGCGGCTATTAGTGTAATTTTAAGCCCTTACCGCCACGTTTCAATCATCCCAGGAGGCCCATAGCGGCCTCAAATTCATACCCTTACAGAATTTCTAGTAAGTGAAAAGCGACGGCCCTTTTGTCTGCTTTGCTCACGGGGAATCGATCAGGGATACGAAACTCGACCGTATTTGAACCCGGTCGGAGGGAGCCCGGAACAAGTTTCAACCGATATTCGCGCCAGCCTCTAAAGAGAAGAAGACGCTGAACCATTTCACCGTTAACAATAATCTCGAGAGGAAAACAGGTTTCAGTCTTAGCCGCCACGAAGGGTCGAGCAACCACCCGGAGCACTGCGGTCCCAGAGGGTGGGTCACCGTCTATTACTGCGAATTTTAAACGAGCGATTCCCGTGCCTGCCCAAGATATAGATCCCACCGGTTCCCTTGTATGTGTGATCCAATTTCCCTCAAGCGTCTCTCGTCCAGCCTCTGACCCAAAAGAAACCGCAGTCACGCGAGGAGATTCTAAGGAACGAACGGTTGGTAATACCAGCCGGGTCTGCGGAAAAATATAGAATATCGAATAAGTTAGAAGCAGAAGGGTACTGACCCAGGACACCGAGGAGGGAGACCGAAGGAACATAGGAGGACGGAGACAGATGGAAAGCCAAAACCCTGCGATCAAAAAACTCCCTATCACATCGCTCGCCCAGTGATGGCCGAGATAAAGACGCTGCCACACGACCACAACGGTTAGTAGCGTTGCCAGCGCGCTCCCACCCCATTTAATCAAACTCGCATTGTGTTTTCTCGACAAAAAAAATATCAGCGTACCAGCAATTAGGACCGCGGCTGTAACATGGCCACTAGGGAAGCTGTTGCCCACCAAGGCACCAGCGAGCGCACTAGGCCTCGGACGCTCGAGTCCAGTTTTTAGTAGTTCACATAAAAAGGCCCCACTTAGGACAGTAACCGCCGCGTGAAATACATCTCCCCATCGCCGTTGCAAAATCAGAGCGCAGCCCGCTATACCGCCAAGAAGAAGCAAATAAAAAATGAGATATTGCTTTAGGTGTAATGCGATCCTATCCAGGCCACACGACCGTCCTTTCTGGATCTCCTGAAGCAACCAAGCATCGAGGGGTAGTATCAGCTCGATGCTTGCGAACTGCACAGCAGTTAATGCCAACAGGACAAGTGGCAGTAACGTCGTTTGCTTAGTTATAGATTGCGCTAGCTTCTGCACTTGACCACTCGTTATTTCGCTTAACCAAGAACTCCAGCCACAACACGAAAGGACGAAGCACGACCAATGAACACAAGAATCCGCCCCCTGCAGCGTTACAACTGGAACCAATCATAGGTAGAAAGGGGAGCCTACTCATTGGCGTGTTTTCTAAGCAATTCTACCAAAACACTATTTCTTTCAGCTGTTTATTTTTAGGAGCAGCCAACCGGACCGCCTCGAGTTCCTAAAGCCATGCCTTGTACACTATAAATTTGGCCCAGATCAAACCCATCAAAACGGCCGAACGGGCTAATTTCCGCCATTGTAGAATTGATACGGGATTTTGAAATTTCTCTACGCATACGCCGTGTCCACGAATGGCTATATTGTAGGAGACAGGTCAATGGCGCAAGGTATGATAAGCCGTACCCGTCGGCGAGGGAGGGATCCATCAATACAATGGGCAATCTACACGGCTTAGCAACATATGAGGTGGACTTGTATTAGTGCCTTGGGGCGTGTTCAATGCGCCGTGATGAAACAGCTCTTGCTTTTCCTTATCATTGCGTCCCCGTTCTTGGCCTGTGGCCAAGTGAAAACGCCCACACTCTCCATTCCGTTCTTGCCCAAAACGGAAAAAGCTTCTCCAATATTGGCCAAACGGATGGAATTCTCGAGATTCGTATTAGACTGGGACGGCATGACCCCTATAGCTAGCCGGCCGAAGGAAGAGGTAAGACAGATTCTTTTAGACAATATAAAAAATGATTGTCCGGATTATCTCCTCATTAACGAGGGAGAAAACGCAGAGGAAGAATCGGACAAGGGAAAAGGCGGTATCCAGGATAATTCCAAAATATACCGGAACTTTTATTGGGTTCGCTACCGTTGTAACCCGAATCTTTAGTCAAATTTAGAAAGGCCTCATCCACCAAGGCTTGCCCATCAAGTGTTGGACACTTGAGGTCCCGCCCTTTTGCAAGGAGAAAGAATACGTGCTGTATTTTTGATGCTAAAAGTCGAGCCTAATAGGTTAGCCGAGGTGACCGACCAAGTTAGTGAATTTGATACTTCTCTGAAGCGTATTCAATATCCGGCGCCTACGACCTCTTAGTCAAGCTTTACGTCGAAGACTTCGACGATCTTTCCTCGCTCGTGACGGAACAGGTACAAAAGATACCCAATGTGAAAGAGACCTTCACTATTCTCACTTTTCATGCATTTAAGTAGAAGCGATGCGGGACCTGTAGGCGAATGTCATATTACGACGTCGCGCCGCAGAGAGGCGATCTCATCGACGCTCAGTCCGAGTTCAGCTAGAATTTCGTTCGTGTGTTCACCTTTTTCGGCCGTCGGTGTCCTGATACTGGCGGGAGTCCGATTAAGTGTTACCGCCGGACCAAGGACTTGGATTGTTCCGAGCGTCGGATGCTCCACAGATTTTGCCAGTCTCAAATGCTTTACTTGTTGGTTGTCAAAAACCTTATCTACAGACAAAATTGGACCGCACGGCACACCTGCATCGTTAAGTTTTTGGATCCATTCCTCCTGAGTATGATCTTTGAGCGTATTTTCGATAATACCGTTTAGGATGTCCCGATTCCTTGATCGCCTTCCGGGAGAGGAAAAGCGTCCGTCTTCCGTTAACTCGGACTTTCCCAAGACGTTGCACAGCTTTTTCCACATGTGGTTCGTAGAAGCGATATTAATATAGCCGTCTTTCACTTTGAATGTCCCAGTAGGAATTACGGTCGGATGGTTATTAGCCGCCTGCGGTGGGATTTCGCCGTCCATCAGCCACCTCGTGGCCTGAAAATCAAGCATCGCTACCATAGCTTCTAGAAGTGACGTGTGAACCCACTGCCCTTCACCGGATTTCTCTCTCTCGAGCAAGGCAACCAAAACGCCCTGTGCAGCAAGTAGCCCCGCACTAAGATCGGCGACAGGAATGCCCGCGCGCATTGGACCCTCGCCGGGGTGTCCTGTAATGCTCATCAAACCACCAAGTCCCTGAGCAACTTGATCGTAACCAGGCCGGTCTTTGTACGGCCCAGTCTGACCAAACCCGGAGATACTTGCATAAACCAGCCGCGGGTTCAGAGCTTTCAGTTCCTCATAAGAAATGCCCAGCCGTTTCTTAACTTCGGGCCTGTAATTTTCAACCAGAACATCCGTGTTTTTCACCATCTGTTTCAACAAATCAACGCCACGTGCGTCCTTAAGGTTTAACACCATAGATCGCTTATTGCGGTGTAAGTTTTGAAAATCGGACCCGTGTCGCCCCCACTCCCCGTCCTCGCTCGGCTCTTCGACCTTGATAACCTGAGCACCCATATCGGCGAGTTGGCGCACGCACGTGGGCCCCGAACGGGCCCGCGTAAGGTCAATTACACGAATGTGAGATAGGGGCATAGAATATACTCCAAATTCGGGACGTTCCTGTTTTTCACCTACTAATGAATACGAACTACTCCCAAAAACTTCGCCATAAGCCTAACGTAGCCCTAAGGTTTTCATTAATCGGGATAAATTTGACTGTGGCAGGCCGAGGATCTGGGCTGCCTTCGTCTGGTTGCCGTCGGTCTCGGCCAAAGTGCTTTTTACCCTACTTATTTTTAACGCCTCAATTGACTGGGCAAGCGTCATCGTCTCATCAAAATCCGCCTGTTCTTGACTGGTGTTAGACCCCATTCGATCCGGACGCCGGCCTATGCTGTCAGGCAGATCTGCCACCGAAACAACAGGACCGTGTGCCAACACGACAGCCCGTTCGATTGTGTTGCTAAGCTCTCGGACGTTCCCAGGCCAGGAAAATAAACTCAAAAGACGTAATGCTTCTCCGTCAATTTCCAACCTTGGTTTTTTCATTTCGGTGCAGAAACGATCGATAAAATACCGAACTAATGGGGCAATATCCCCGCTGCGCTCCCTAAGCGGAGGCAGTTCAAGAGAAGCCACGTTTAATCGGTAATACAAATCTTCCCTAAAGGAGCCGCTCGCCATTGCCTGTTCTAAATCTCTATTCGTGGCCGCCAATATGCGCACGTCCGCTCTAATATCTTTCACTCCACCCACCCTTTGGTATTCGCGTTCCTGGAGTACTCGGAGTAACTTAGCTTGGAGGTTAGGCTGCAGGTCACCTATTTCGTCAAGAAAAAGCGTTCCGCCTTCCGCCAACTCAAATTTTCCTTTCTTCTGATGAATTGCTCCCGTGAAAGCTCCTTTTTCATGCCCGAAAAGTTCGCTTTCTAGGAGCTCTGCGGATAAGGAAACACAGTTTACCGCTACAAAGGGGCCCCTAGCCCGCGGACTCCATTGGTGAATCGATCTCGCGATTACCTCCTTGCCCGTTCCGCTTTCGCCCAGTAACAAAACGGTGATAGGCGTGGACGCAATTTTCCGAGCAGTCTTTAGAATTTCTTGCATGGCGCGGCTATCCCCTACCACCAGCTTATATTTTTCATCAACCGTCTCCTGAAATGCGATGTTCGCATGCTGCACCGAAGTGAACGCTTTCGCCTGGTCAATAGCCGTGGCAGCAAGTCCTCCTAATGCGGTCAGTAGTTCCAGATCTTCGTCTGTAAATCCTTGCGCGGACATTGTATTCAGAGCCTCAATCACCCCAATAATTTTGTTCTGGCGCTTCAATGGTACACACAGAACCGAGCGCGTTTGAAATCCGGTCTTCGAGTCCACACCCCCATAAAAGCGTGGATCTTGGGATACATCGTTTGCCACGATAGACTCCCCCGTTTCCGCGACAGACCCAGCAATCCCTTGCCCCTTTTTTAGCCGGAATTCCTTTACTTCGGCCGGTCCTGCAGAAGCCACGAAAGCTATATCTCCGTTATCCTCATCTATAAGACCAACACTACATCCTTCGCTGGAGAAGAGTCTCATGGTGGAATCTATAGCTTTCCGGATAAGCTCCTCCGGCTCTATCGTTTCCATCAGGAGTTTGTTTATTTCTATGAGGCTTTCCAGCCGTTGTTTTATTTGCGTGGACGAATTGGCCATATTTGGCTTACATATCAGTAATTTGAGGCGCGTAAAACCGAAAGAGCCGTATATAACGGTAATTTAATCTCACGATTCACACTGGCAAATGTCAAATCCCCTAGGAAAATAAATCCGCGAGGCAAGTTTCATTACCGATGAATCATTTTGTTCCGTCCTTCTGGACAGCGGAGAGGGGTTTGTGCCATTAAAAGGTACACAACAGAGAGGTAGACTTCATGACCTTACGACCACCGACAAAAGAGGACCTCACCCGGTTAGCGCAAGACCGCCACTTCGAATTAACCGCCGACGAAGCAGAGGCGTATGAGGCGTTGCTCCCAGATATGTTCGCATCGCTCGATACACTGGACCAAGCGCCATCAAATTTACCCCGGGTTCGCTTTACAGATCGCGACCCTGGGGCACGGCCAACTAGAGGCACGGACCCCCTGAATGCCATAGTCCGGCAATGTTCGATTAAAGGGGCCCGCACAGGTAGGCTCTTGGGAAAGCGCATCGGTATCAAGGACAACGTATGCATAGCAGGCGTTCCAATGTCATGTGGGTCATTAGTACTCGGTGGTTATGTCCCCGACGTTGATGCCACAGTCGTTAACCGTATACTAGAAGAGGGTGGCCACGTCACGGCTATTCTCAATATGGACAATTTCGCGTTCTCGGGCGGCGGCCACACTAGTGCGTACGGCCCAACCCTTAATCCGCACAGTGACAAGCACCTAGCAGGAGGTTCGTCGGCAGGCTCGGGTGCAGCGTTATCCTATGCAGACATTGATCTCACGATTGGAGGTGATCAAGGAGGTTCAATACGGATCCCTGCATCCTGGTGCGGTGTAGTGGGACTTAAACCCACGCACAGCCTAGTTCCCTATACCGGAATCGTCGGCATTGACAATTCTTTCGACCACGTTGGGCCCATGGCACGGACTGTCGCAGACACGGCTCTGCTTCTCGACGTAATAGCGGGGAAGGACCCTATGGATCCTCGACAGTATAGTATCCCGGTGCAAAACAGTTTCGTGGAGAGCCTTGGTGGAACCATTGATGACCTACGTTTCGGCATCGTGAAGGAGGGTTTTGCCACGCCCGTATCTGAGCCCGGCGTAGACGGAAAAGTCAAAGAGGCCGTAAAGTCCCTAAAAAAACTTGGGGCCCATACCGAAGAAGTCTCAGTACCCGCACACCTTGAGGCCGGCGGGATCGTTTGGGCACTAATGACAGGAGGTCTGGCGGCCCTCATGTATGGCAACGGCCTTGGTTATCATTGGAAAGGCCTTTACAACGAGAGTCTCGCTGATGCCTTGGGAAAATCACTAGTTTCTCAAGGCAGCGATCTACCGCACCAGGCTAAGTTTGTCGCACTAGTTGGTGACTATCTAAACCAGGCCTACAATGGGCGGCTTTACGCCAAAGCGCAAAACCAAAGGCGAAAACTTCAGGCAGCATACGACGAAGCGTTCAAGAAGTTTGATATTCTCGTCATGCCTACTACCCCAATGACGGCCCACCTAGATAAGCCGAATATGACTCCGGCAGATTCCCTCAACATTGGGTGGGATATGCTCGGGAATACCGCACCCTTCAATATGACGGGGCATCCATCGATCTCGGTGCCTTGCGGGAAAGTCAACGGATTACCCGTAGGTCTTATGTTGACGGGGCGTCATTTCGAGGACTCTAC
>CAYWPF010000059.1:0-14131 GCA_964460065.1 uncultured Enterobacteriaceae bacterium | reverse complement strand
ATCATCCTTGTATGCATTTCATGGACAGGCTGGAAATTGGTTCAATCCGTGGCGAGTGCGAAACGCCAGCGGCACCGACCTGTTGCGCTGGGCAGTGTCCAAGAGCGCCTTTACGGGCGAACGGCGGGATCCACCGGAAGTGGCTCGAGTACCAAACGACGGAACCTCACTGAGCGAACCTGGCCTTCCCGCTTCGGCCACATGGGTAGGGCATTCAACATTTGTTATACATGATGGGGAGGATGTGTTTTTAACTGACCCGCACTTTGGAAATCGCGCACTGATTCCGTCTCGGCTTCACCCCCCTGGCGTTCCCATTAACTCCATACCTAGTAACGCTTTCACTGTAGTATCCCACAACCATTACGATCACTTAGACGCGTATACCGTGGAAACTCTACCGGACACGATACAATGGTTCGTACCATTAGGACTAGGCGACTGGATAAAAGACAAAGGCAAGAGGGCCATCGAACTTGATTGGTGGCAGACAGCACGGCATGGAGATTGGCAGGTCACTTGCGTCCCCGTGCAGCATTGGTCAAGACGAATAGAACAGCCTACCAACTCAACTTTATGGTGCGGATGGGTAATAACCAATGCCCGGCGTACCTACTTCTTTGCCGGGGATACCGGGTATTTTCACGGTTTCAAAGAAATAGCTTTAAAGTTTGGCAAGATCGACGTAGCGATATTGCCCATCGGAGCGTACGAACCTAGGTGGATCATGCGCTACTCTCACGTTAACCCGGCCGAAGCCTACCAGGCCTTTCTCGATCTCGGAGCACGTTGGATGTTGCCCTGCCACTGGGGTACCTTCCGCTTAACCGACGAACCCATAGATGAGCCCCCCCACGAACTCCTTCGCGTAGTTGCGAAAGCAGGCGGAGACCCAGAAAGGATAAAAGTGCTTGCCATTGGGGAACGCTGGGCTATCGGAGATGACTCGTAGTATGTCGTGGTAAACGGGGGGTATGACCTCTTTCTTGTCCTCTCATTGGCCAAACGTCTCAATAGCTTTACGGACAGCATCTAAATACGACTGTTCGCCCACAGGAACGGGATTCAGTATAGGCATACCAATACCTGCCGACCGAAACTCCGCAAGTTGCTCTCGGCATTCGGAAGGCGAACCGACAACGGCAAGCTCTCTTGCCATACGGTCAGTAGCACCAGTCCCCTTCCCATCCGCCATTGCCGTTGCTTCCTCATCGAAACCACTGTCACGGAACAGCTGGTTGTAATTCGGAAGTCCCCCGTTAAACCCGAGATTTTCTCTTGCCGCCCTAACTGCCGACTCCGCGTCATTATCAATACATGACAGTATCCCGGTCGTAATATCTATCTCTGCCACACTACGGCCGGCTTTTGCCGCACCTTTTTCTAATGCTTCGAGGGCCACCGGTATACGACTCTTTGGACACAAGTAAAGCATAACACCGTCGGCCAACTCTCCACTCAGCGTTATTGTTCCAAGAGCCAATGCACCAACATATATAGGAAGATGATTCGTCGCAGCTCTTGGTTGCATTGCCAAGCCAGGCAACTCTTTCCCCGACGCCATGTCCCGTATCGCCTCTATATACCGTCTTAAAAAGTGGCGTGGCTTCTCCATTTTCTCTTCGTACAACCCTTCGACAATTGGGCGATGGCTCACGCCCAATCCCAGAAGGAATCGTCCGCCAGAAGTGTCGTCAATGGCGATGGCGGACTGAGCGCACAAGGCAGCGTGCCGGAGATAGATATTCGCGATCCACGTCCCTACCTTAATCCTAGAAGTAGCCTGGGCCATTATCTGGCAGTTCATTAAAGAGTCGTTCATAAATTCTGGTGAAAAAATAGCCTCGAAATTCCCGGCTTCTGCCTCCTTCGCAAGTCCTTGCAGTTCCGGGAACGTGAGGCCCGACATGTTTGCTGCAACAACACCTATTCGGTCCATACGATTCTCTCCTTGAAACTGTTAAGATCACTCGCCTACGAAGACCCTATAGCACTACCTGTCGGCTTCACAAGGCTCCAGGCGTGCACCCCCGTACCCGCTCGCGGTTTTCTGCACGGGATTAACCACCTTGGCATCCGTTTTTTCATTTGAGGAAGTGATCGGAGCTCCGCGGTTGGCTGATGGAAAACGAGACGGCACTCGCCCCCCCCCCTAGAGGTCGCGCCATCTCGTTCTATGCTCGCACAATGATCCACTAATCGTCCTTGATCTTTATTGCTATCGGCTTGGATTTCGCGTTTTCAGGAAAAGGAACAACCACGTTAAGTGTGCCGTTTTTGGCGTTGGCCTTGATCCCGGACGCGTCTACCCCCTTCGGCAAGATTAAAGATCGGCTAAACGATCCATACGCGATTTCTTCGCTGAAGTATTTGTCGACTGGCTGTGTTCGTCGATCTTTCCTTTCACCGGAAATTTTCAATCGGTCCCCTTCCAAAACAACATTCACATCCTGCGGGTTCACTCCGGGCAGGTCTATCTTTATATAGAGGCTACCATCTTGAACATTCGTCTCCATTTTCGGCGCCGATAATTCCGAGAGTTTGAACTCTCGGATAGGCCCGCGCGGCACGACAAAATTGTTAAACAAAGCCTCAAAGCCATTCCCTAAAAGGAAAGAATTGTTCAACGGGTTCCGCAATACGCTAACTACGTGTCTCATGCTTACAACCTCCTATTTAGGTCCGTTATTGTGCGTCACACAATAAAAAATTTAAGCACTAGACCCTAGTAGTCAAGGGGTCATAATAAATATTTTGACTCGTTTGTGGACCGGGAAAGGGTAGTGGCGTCGACCTATCAGCCACGGCGATATTTTCTCACTATGTGCAAGACGGGCATTATCCCGTTTGGTCTTTTAATTTGCCTCGTGCGGACTTGGGATCTATCGCGCAACACTTGTATGTAAACAACTGTGGAATTAATAGACTTATGTCCTAGATGCATCTGCACTTCTTCAAGAGGATGTCCATCCTCAATCAAATGGACCGCCACAGAGTGGCGAAGGCAGTGGCTATGGTGTTTCTGCGGTGGCAAACGCGCTTCCGTAGCATAATGACGAAATAGTCTATCTATACGCTGACGGCTCATCGGCCGCGAATTACGGGATGGAAACAGGTACGGCAAACTATCGTCCCGCGTCCTCATATAAACCTGTAACAACTGCAAAAATTCTGGCGATACGGGCCGATCTCCTGCAATACCTCCGTTAAGTCGCGGAACATAAATACGTGACGAATCTGCACTGATATGCTGGCGTAAAAGGAGCCCAACTTCCGAGGCCCTCAGCCCTAAAAAATACATTGCACCGAAAAGGGCACGATCTCGTTCGGCTCGGATTTGGGCAAACAACCGCACTATCTCCCTTCGTGTCAGTACAACGTACTTGGCACGACCTGTTGGCGGGAGCTGACTTGGATGTTTGCGTTCCCTCCGTGTCTGTCGCATCGTGGCCGCCTCGAGGTCTTCAAGATACCTCCCCACTGTTTGACCCTGACGTGCTGCATGGCGAGCTACAGCCCGCAACAGTCGTCGTTGGAAATTGGAATCGTCTTTCACTGATGCACTCTCGGCCTCTGTTTAACGATGGCTATCGATTATGGTATTCCTAGCATTTTGTGCGTCTGTAGACTTAAACGCCAGCGCGGGTGTGTGAGGCAGTATTGCAAGGCCAATTCCGTATTTGTTTTTCTACTTAGGTTGTCCATCGGCTGTAAATAAAAATTTTCAAACTCCATATCGGCATACAATTCAGGTTCTGCACCTTTTTGGGGGAATACAAGTTTTAGTTCGCCGCCTCGCCTCAGGACCAGCCTCGCATGAGCCTTCGGGCTCACACACACCCAGTCGACGTTGGGCGGCGGGAGTAATGTCCCATTTGTCTCTATAGCTATTTCGAACCCTGAGCCGTGCAACGCGTCCACCAGGGACGAGTCGAGTTGTAACAGCGGCTCCCCGCCCGTACATACCACGAACGGAGTGTATTCTTGCAACTTACCACTGGGCCACTTGCCCGCAATTTCGTCGGCCAAACGTCCGGCCGATTCGAAACGACCCCCGCCTTCACCGTCAGTACCAACGAAATCGGTATCGCAAAAACGACATTGCGCAGTTTTTCGGTCACGCTCATGCCCGGACCAAAGGTTACACCCTGCGAATCGGCAAAAGACAGCGGGCCTTCCTGTATGTCTGCCTTCTCCTTGAAGCGTGTAAAATATTTCCTTTACTGAGTAAATCATTGAAAGAAAAGGGACGTCTGAGACGTCCCTTTTTTTGATCTAAAGAGGGGAACTAATACGGGGAAACCCCACCTAAAAAACGATAACGCGGAGCACTTATTTCTTAGGTGCCCCAAGGATCGATTCTTTAAAAACTTTGGCGGCAGTAAATGCTACCTTTTTCCGCGCCGAAATCTTAATCGCCTCTCCCGTCTGCGGATTCCGACCCATGCGTGCCTTCAACTGACGCAACCGGAAAGTTCCTAGGTTAGGAACCTTTAGTTCTTTGTCTTTTTTCACCGTCTTAGTGACAAATGCCACAAAAGAATCCAAATTTTCGGCAGCCTGGCGGTTCGGGATACCACCCCACGTCTCAGCCAACTTCTTTACCATCTCTGTCTTCGTCATACTCAACCTCCTTACCCGATCGGGTTAACAATGCGTCCCACACCAGGAACCGAGAGCCTTTCCGTCTATTCGCCCTCGATCCGCCGTTCCTCTCTACCAGGTCGGTCCTTTCACCATCATCCTACCCGTTTTCAACGACGCTGTTTTTTAAGCCTTTCAACGGAAAAACGGCAAGAACCCTCACTGGAAAGCCTCCACCACTCTTTAGATTGTTTTTGCCATGGCCCAATTTCTAGCCGTCATACTCGGAAATGTCAATAAAATAAGGCTAAAAAGACACAATCAGTGGTACATCTCGACTAGTTCAATCATGCCGAGATCCTTCAACGTAGAAAACAGCTTTCCCTTTACCTCACCGACGGTTCCTAATTGAACGACTTCTGCCGTAAGTATTCGCGCGTCGTAATGAGAAAGCGAGCGAATCAACCGTTTTATTACAGGCACAAAAAATGGCTCCATGCTTAGTTCATCCAATCCCATTCCAAGCAAGAGGAGCGTGCAGAGCGGATCTGATGCCATTTCTCCGCACATACTGACTCGCTTTTCCGCCCTTTTGGCAGCACGTACGGTTGCTGCGATAGCATTCAAAACTGCAGGATGCAGTGGTTCGTATAGCGGCGCAACTTTGCGATTGTTTCGATCCACTGCCAACAAGTATTGGATGAGATCGTTAGTTCCTATGCTGAAGAAATCCACTTCTTTGACCAGCCGATCTGCCAACCAAACGGCTGCGGGCACCTCAACCATGATACCAACCGGGATACCCTCGTCAAAACGTTTGTTCTCCGCGCGCAGTTCCTCTTTTACTTCTTTTAACAAATCTTTGACTTGGAGCAGTTCTTCGACCGTAGAAATCATGGGAAATAGAATTCTCACCGGGCCGTATGCGCCAGCCCGTAGAATCGCACGAAGCTGTACCTTGAACAAATCAGCCATTTCTAGAGATATCCTAATAGAACGCCAGCCAAGGAACGGATTATCCTCCTGGGGTAAAGTCATATTAGACGGGTACTTATCCGGTCCAAGGTCCAACGTGCGAATTGTAACGGGCATCCCATTCATTCCCGTCACAACCCTTCTATACAAAGCAAGTTGCGCCTCTTCATCAGGGAAGTCGCTGTAAGTCAAAAACGGAATTTCGGTGCGGTAGAGGCCTACTCCCTCCGCACCGTGCCTGTGAGCAAAACTAACATCACTTAGCAGGCCGACGTTAGCCCTCAAAACTACGCGTACCCCGTCTGTTGTCTCTGCGGGTAAATGGTGAATATCCTCTAAATTTCGATTGAAAGCCCTGTACTCACGGTCAAAGCGGCCATATTCGCGTATCACCGCTGAAACCGGATTGACGTATGCCACACCGGCATTGCCATCGACAATAACCAAATCTCCCTCATTAATAAAATCCGTGTTCTCGACGCCTACGATTGTGGGTATCTCAAACGATTTAGCAAGAATGGAGGTATGAGAAGTAGCCCCACCGTTCGCCAGTACAACGCCCTTCAATTGTTCATGATCTACACGGCATAAATCGGACAGGGAAAGATCATCCGCAACAAGGATAAGGTTGTCTCCTTGTGGTCCAGCTTTCTCTTCTAATCCCAACAAGTGCCTCAGTACCCGCTGTGCTACGTCTCGCACGTCCGCACTGCGCTCACGCAAATGGACCCCGCTCGAACGCTCCAACGTCTCGACGTAGTTTTCTGTGACTCGTTTTAGCGCCGTGTCAGCCGCATAGCCCTCCGCTATAAACTTCTCGATCTTGCCAACAAATGCAGGGTCTTCCAACATCATGCGGTGAACATCAAAAATTGCTATATCTATTTCGGGAAGTCTCTCGTGTACGCGCTCCTTCAGCATATCAATTTCCGCAACCGACTCTGACAGCGCACTCTCAAGCCGATTCCTTTCGGTGTTAGGATCAGCACTTTTGCGCTCTTCTATTGTATCTATCCTAACTACGGGGTGGACTAAGTGAGCTTGTCCAGATCCTATGCCTGGCGAAGCCCCTACACCAATGAGCCTTATACTGCGCGCCGTTTGATCTGCAGCCTTCTGCCGTTCACGTTTTCGTTCATAAGCACTGGGGCGCTGGATAGCGTCCAACACCTCCCTGTTATGTTCTCCTTGAGACTCTTCCCCGTTTGTCCTTACGCCGACCCGCGCCTCGAGAATGATATTTGCAACCTGGCCGGCGATCGTGCCGAGTAGGCGTACTTCTGCCCGGGGAAAGCGACGCCGACTTCTGCTTTGCACGACCATCGCACCTAACATGTTTCCCCGCTCAGTAACTGGTTGTCCAAGGAAAGAGTGGAATTTTTCTTCTCCTGTCTCTGGGAAGTACTTATTCCGCTCGTGCGTCATTGTGTCAGGAACTATTACAGCTTCTCCACCTTCTACTACCAATCCAGTCAGACCTTCATCCCGATTCATACGTACTTTACTAACCGCCGTTCGGTCCAAACCTGTTGTTGCTCGCAAGACTAAACGCTCCCCTGTCTTGTCAAGGAGATAAAGCGAGCAAACATCCGTCCGCATACGTTGAGTAACTATTTTGGTGATTTCGAAAAGAGTATTCCGAAGTTCGAATGAACTGTCCAATACGGATTCTATTTCCTGAAGAAGGCGGACATCATATCGTAGCTGCCCAAAGCCTACGCTTCCGGTCGCAGAACTTCCGTTCCGACTTCGGCCAGCCGTTTTTGAAGAGCCGTCCATATCTTGTGTGTATTGACCTTACCTGAGGCTAAGAAACGTCACAAGACAGATCAAAGGACAGTCACCCGAATTGCTACTCACAAATCCACTCCATGATGTAGCGGCGCGTGACCAGAGCCAATTGGGAAGCCCCCGTTGATCGCCCTCGTCACAAACTGTTTGGCATTCGCAACGGCATCTACAACAGTGGCACCTTTGGCCAATTCGGCAGTGATGGCCGCTGAAAAAGTGCAACCGGCTCCATGAGTACAAATACTCGCAATCTTCTTCGAGGAAAACACCTGGAAACTCGAGCCATCGTACAATAGATCGGAGGCATCCTCTTCCAAATGACCCCCTTTGATTACAACATACGTTGGGCCCAAGTGTTTGATTTGTTTGGCTGCGGCCTCCATACTGGCCCGGTCATTTACGACCTCTATCCCCGACAAAAGACCTGCCTCATGTAAGTTAGGGGTAACAACGAATGCAAGCGGCAACAACTTGTCTACTAGTACTTTACGAGCATCATGCTCTAGCAAATGATAGCCTCCCTTCGCAACCATGACAGGGTCAACAACGAGCCGCGTCAGCCTATATTCCCTCACCTTCTTACTGACAACCTCCACCAACACAGCGGACGAAATCATACCGGTTTTGGCAGCGTCGACCTGAATATCACTAAGGACACTATCAAATTGCTGAGACACAAATTCCCACGGCAATTCCGTTACCGCCTGTACTCCAAGAGTATTCTGCGCCGTTGCGGCAGTCAAAACACTCATTCCATAAACACCACGCGCAATGAAGGTTTTAAGGTCGGCCTGTATACCCGCACCTCCTCCGCTATCAGAGCCCGCTATGGTCAAAGCTTTGCTGTGCCCATCACAGCCCCGGTCCTTATTACTATGCATGGTAACGAACACTAGTCTCTAGGGAAAACTTCTGAGGGCACCAGTGTTGAGGCCTCGAGCCGTTGTGTAATTTCCTGTTTTTAATTCAGAAATAAGTTCTTCTGTGTTCGCTATGCTTCGGTCAAAAACCGTCACGGCGCAACCCAACGATGAAACGGAATGACTGTCACTTCCCCCAAGCTGCCTGCTGCCAAGGTACTCCGCCACTGCATGAGCATACAGATTCTCTTCTTCGGAGCAGCCACCATTAATTACTTCAACCGCATCTACGTATTTGAGAAGCTCGAGAGCTTGACTACCGGACATGGGATCGTTGCGGTCAATTGGATCCGTTTTATGAATAAACTGAAACCTAGGGTCCAATTTATAACGGAACGGATGGTTAGCTATGAGAAAGCCGCCGACTTGATCTATGATTCTTCTCAACTCTTTCACTTTGTATATCCCGCCCACATAGGCGTCCAAACCAAAAGCGCCGACATGTCCCCATTCCGTGGTTACTTCTATGCCAAGGAAGAGCGTAACTCCTCGTTCACTCGCATATTGCTCTATCCCCGGATCCTTCCAAGCATTGTCATGTTCAGTGATACAAATTCCTTCCAGCCCAACTTTCTTGGCTTGGTCAATCATGACAAAAGGGTCAAGGTTGCTATCGGAACTACCTCGTGTGGTGTGAACATGAAAATCAACGCGCATGAGTCGGACGGCCCTCCTTTGCTGCCGAATCTCTATAGCGTCTACCAAGAAACGGGACAAGAGTACATAAAGGGAACGGTACGAATCCACTATTCTGTCTGAGTTCTCGAAATTTCCCTTGTTCTGCCTCAACGCTGTGTTAAGTTTCGTTGAATACCGGTATTTCGCATGGGAGGGAGACTATGAAAAAACCACTAGACGGGGTGCGCATTCTAGATTGGACAATTTGGCAACAAGGGCCGGTTTCGACGATGATGTTGGCAGATCTTGGAGCAGAGGTCATAAAAATAGAGGAAAGAACGGGGGGAGATCCAGGCCGAGGCGTGCTGAGCATAGCGGGTGCGCTAGTAGGAGCGACGAGCGGCCCAAATTTTTACTTCGAAGCAAACAACCGCCACAAGAAAAGTATAACTCTTGATCTTAAAAATCCCGAAGCCATTGAGATCGTACACAAATTGGCTGCCAAATCAGACGTCTTCGTCCAAAATTTTAGAAAAGGCGTCGCTGAGAAACTAGGCATCGGCTATGACGCTCTTTCAAAGCACAATTCTAAGCTAATCTATGCGAGCGCCACAGGCTATGGTCCCGTCGGCCCTGACTCGGCCGAACCGTCCTTTGATTATATGGGACTCGCACGTTCTGGGATCATGACCGCAGTCGGCGAACCGGACATGGAACCATTAGGTATTGCGGGCGGCATCGCTGATCAGATGGGTGCAATCATGTTAGCCTATGGTGTTATGGCTGCTCTGATATCTCGCGATAAGCACGGGATAGGACAACAAGTAGATATTTCTCACCTCGGCAGTATGACGGCCCTCCAGGGTCTCAATGTTGCATGCAAAACGATTTTAGGAAAGGAATTCAAACGTATGCCAAGGGCTGCCGCTCCGAGCCCCTTATGGAACCACTACAAATGCGGCGACAACAAATGGATTTGCCTGGCCATGCCACAACAAGATCGCTACTGGGCAGACTTTTGTCGCGTTCTTGGTATCGACCGGGTGATTGAAGATCCACGCTTTGGCTCCATGGCTGACAGAGCCGAAAATTCTAGAGAATTGATTCCCATAGTAGATGCCGCATTCGCCTCGAAATCCCGGGACGAATGGATGAAGGCGCTCAAAGAAGGGGGAGATTTCATATATACGATTGTAAATAATATTGCGGATCTTCCAAACGACGAGCAAATGTTGGCAAACGAATACATAGTAGATTACGATCACCCTCGAATAGGGAAGACACAGTTGGTAGGTGTACCTGTACGTTTAAGCAATACCCCGGGTGACCCCAAGGGGGCCGCTCCTGAATTTGGAGAACATACAGAAATGATTTTAACGGAACTTCTCGATTATTCCTGGGACGAAGTAGCACGCATGAAAGAAGAGGAAATCATCTAACACTTGTTTCTTTCATAGCGTATAAATCCGGCAACTCGGGCGGCGAACCAACAAACAACAGTTCTTCCGCGAAGGACCAATTAAGAAGGCCCAGAAAGCATGCAGAGAAGTTCTTTTTCTATTAGACCTATGGCCCCTTATTCATTTCCTCACACGGTGGCCCGCCTCGGCAGAATGGATGACGAAATCGTCGATCGTGTTATCGGTAGGGAATACCGGAGGTTGCTTCGCGTTGGTCGTCAATTGACCCTTGCGACGGTCCGGAACACAGGGACCACAGCCAACCCGAAACTGTCGGTCCGACTCGTTAGCCCTTCAAAGGCGCCAATCAAGCGTAGACACATAAGCGACCAACTACGTCATATACTAAGCACGGATATCTGCCTCAAACCGTTTTACCAATTAGCCCGGAAAGATAGCCTTCTCAAGGAAACCATTGCCTCTGTCCGGGGGCTACAGGTTCCGTGCAGTCCCACCCTTTTTGAAGCTCTGGTAGTAGCTGTGTTAGCTCAACAGGTGAATCTAAAATTCGCGTACTCTATTAAAAAGCAGCTCGTTGAGACATTCGGCAAGCGGTGGAAGTTTGAAAGCGAAACATATTACACATTCCCGGACCCGGTCGAATTTTGGAAAGAGTCCGAAGAGAATCTGAGGAGTTTTCGTCTGAGTGCCGCCAAAGCTGGAACACTGAAGCGTCTCGGCCAGGCGTTCTCATCCGGGGTTCTAAACGAAAGAGATCTAAAAGATCTCCCGGATGAAGCGATTATCGAAAAGCTCACCGAGATCAAAGGCATTGGCCGATGGTCGGCCGAAACAGCACTATTGAGAGGACTACAGAGATACGACGCTTTTCCCGCTGGTGACCTGGGTGTTGTCAAGTATCTAGCCCAAGGCTTGCTAGGAAAAAGATCGAAGGCGACTGAAGCAGAAATGCGCACATTTGCAGAAAGGTGGAGACCTTACCGCGGCCTTGCCCTATCTTATTGCTACGTTGAACTTGCCCGTAGAAAGAACCTTCGTTCAAACTAACCTTTGACTTTCCGACCCTAGTTAAAACATCCCGGATATCTTTCCTCGGTCATCCAAACGCATACTGACCGCCGCCGGTTTTGCGCCCAGACCCGGCATAGTCAGCATGTCTCCCGTGAGGGGCACACAAAAGCCTGCACCCGCCGATAGGCGAACCTCCCGTACGGTCAAGAGAAAGTCGCGTGGGCGTCCATAGCGTTTAGGATCGTCCGACAAGGACATTTGAGTCTTGGCCATGCAAACGGGCAAATGTCCGTACCCTAGGTCATTAATCCGCTTAATATCACTAACCGCGCGAGGTAGAAAATTGACACCCCCTGCGCCATACACCTTTTCTGCTACTGTCTCGATCTTCTCTTCAATTCCCATATCTGACGGGTACAGAAAGGATTGGGACTGACCATCGTCCGCTCTGCAGACCTTTACGACTTCTTCAGCCAAGGCGATCCCACCTTCACCGCCGTTTCCGAAAACATCAGTCACAGTCGCTTCGACTCCGAGGGCACTGCACTCTTGAGTCGTAAGGTACAACTCCTCCTTGGAATCCGCTGCAAACTGGTTCACTGCTACAACAGGTCGCAATCCAAACGCAGCAAGGCTCTCAACGTGCTTAGCAAGATTCTCCATTCCTCTCTTCAGGGCGCCCATGTCCGGTTTCCCGACATCGCTGATCGGTGCCCCGCCATGCATTTTTAGCGCCTTCACAGTAGCGACAAGGACAACAGCAGAAGGCCACAGGTTCGCCTCACGGCACTTGATGTTCAGAAATTTTTCACCGCCCAGGTCAAAACCAAACCCGGCCTCGGTAACTACGTAGTCGGCGTAACTGAGGGCCATTTTTGTAGCCAAAATACTATTGCACCCATGTGCAATGTTCCCGAACGGCCCCGTGTGTATAAAAGCGGGAACTCCTTCAACCGTCTGTACTATATTGGGCTTAAGGGCGTCCTTCAAAATTATGGCCATAGCCTCGTGGGCACTTAACTGCTGTGCAGTTACGGGCTCACCCCCCGACGAAAAGCCAAGAACAATTCGAGACAGGCGTTCAATTAGATCGTTCGGCCCACTCGTAAGCGCCAATATGGCCATAACCTCCGATGCAGCGGTAATATCGAAACTGTCCTCTCTCGGAATACCCATAAATCGGCCCCCGAGCCCCATGACTATTTGGCGCAAAGCCCGGTCATTCATGTCCATTACGCGGCGCCAACGAATCTGGCGCACATCCAAATCGACCGTCCTGTGAAACAACGCTGCATCCATCATCGCTGAGAGGAGATTGTGTGACGAGCTGACCGCGTGAATATCTCCAGTAAAATGAAGATTAATATCCTCCATAGGAAGGACTTGCGACTGTCCCCCTCCACACCCGCCACCTTTCACGCCAAAGACCGGCCCCATAGAAGGTTCCCTAATCGCAATGGCCGTTTTGTTACCAAGTCTTGAGAGAGCCTGGCCGAGTCCAACAGTCGTAGTAGTCTTACCCTCACCCGCTGGAGTGGGATTTATGGCTGAGACTAAGATTAGCTTCCCTGGCTGTTCTGAAGACCGTGCGGACAAAGCATCAAGAGAAACTTTTGCCTTCGCCCGCCCGAACAATTCTAAAGCTCCCGCAGGTAGGTCTAACTTGGCCGCGATCTCTTCGATCGGTCGCAGCCTCACAGATTGAGCTACCGTAAGGTTCTGGTCTCGGCTCATTCGCAACACTCCCCTTCCAACACTCACGACTGTATTTCATCCGGCCTCAACCACTCCGCCACGACCGTCGACTGTACACAAAATAAACGGTTTCTACTATGAGCCCTTCTGCCGCGACGGTCCCTGACGCCCAACGACAATCATGCTAGGAATTTTTTATGAGCAATAAAACTCAAAAATCCAAGGTATCTGCACGATTTTCACCAAAACTTGTGTTGAGTTTCGTTGTAAGCGCAGTTTTCCTTTATTTAGCCTTTCGTAATGTTCCACTGGACGAACTTGGGTCGGCTCTGGGGAATGTCCGCATTAGTTGGTTGGGCTTAGCTATCGGAATAAGTTTCTTAATGATGGTTCTCCGGGCTTGGCGTTGGCAAATTGAGGTGCGGCCGCTTGAGGCAATAAAGCTGGGTAACCTTTGGGTCATCACTTCTGTGGCCTATATGGCAATCAATTTGTTGCCCGTTCGCTTGGGCGAGGTCGTCCGGCCTTGGTTATTATCTAAACGCTCTGCGGTATCCATTTCCAATGTGGTCGGCAACCTCGTGGTCGAAAAAATGATGGACTCCCTGTGCATCGTCTTTTATCTTTTGGCGGGCTTGCTCATGGTCGAAACCCTACCCACTTGGGTACGGCAGGGCGCTATTGTACCCGCATTAATAGCGGTTTTGTTGGTAACGGCGGTATTACTCTTCTGGTGGAGAGGAGATGCATTCGTGGATACCTTTATTAGCCCAATTTTCCCGAAACGATATTCCGCAAAAGTTAAGCACCTTTTAGCCGCCGCAGTAGACGGGATGCAAATTCTACCAAATCCCAGACTCTTGCTCAGCGTTCTAATCCTCTCTTTGGCCCTATGGTTTCTGCCTATTTTGTCGAGCTACATCATGATCCAGGCATTCAACCTTTCCGCGCCGTTCAGTGCTGCTCTCGTTATTTTCATTTTTATAAGTTTTGGCACCGCATTACCGAATTTGCCCGGTATGATCGGTCCTTATCAGTACGCATGCCAGCTCGCTCTCGGGATTTACGGTGTGAGTGAAGTAGAAGCGCTGGCGTACGGACTAGTACTGAACGCAG
>CAYWPF010000058.1:0-5233 GCA_964460065.1 uncultured Enterobacteriaceae bacterium | reverse complement strand
TCAGGGTATTCGCCTCGGCAACGGCGGCAAGAAACGAGCTGCTTCTAATCGATGTATGGAATGACGTGTTCGGCAAATTCGCCTATCTCTTTTGCTCCTCCCGCAATTGAAACTTGGCTGACACCCAGCGATTTCATTGTTTGCACTCTTTCCTGAAGTTCGGTGGCGGTTCCGGTTAGAGTTGTCTCCTTGATCATTTTTTCCGTAACGAGTGGAGCGTGTTCTGGTTTGAACTCTTCGCAGTATCCGCTGTAAAGTTCTAAGTGGCGTGTTTCAATTGGTGCAGTGGGTTGCCGGTAGGCATACTTAAAGGCCATTAGGTCGTCTCGAATATCGCCCGGTAGTTGGAAAGGATCTTTGACTGACAATGCGAAGATATTACATTCGGATGTCACCAGGGGTCCTACTATTTGTTGTAGGGCTGCCAGATTCTCATCGGGCTGTCGTAAATGAAAAGCAGTTACCACCGTGACGTAAATGTCATTCAGCGTTCTTCCCGATCGTTCCGCCCCACGGCCAATATGGTCTAGGGTGTATTTGAGAAGACTGTCACCTACAGTGCCGAACAATATTACACCGTCACCAAGTTCACCGGCAAGCTCGAGTGTCCTGGGGCCACTGCCCGCAATGTGTATGGGGATGTGGTTCTTAAGATTTACAAATTCACTGTTCGGATTGAGAAATCGGATTTGTCGTTGTCGTTCGCCCTCTTGATAAGGGACAGTATCGCCCTTGAGGAGTCCCCTACAAACTTCCACATTTGCTCGCAATTCTGCGAGTTTGGCTGCAGGCATACCAAGGGTTCTCCTGGCCGTGTTGCCTGTTCCAATTCCCATAATAATTCTGCCGGGGGCCAAGACGTTTAAGGTGCCAAAACTGCAGGCCGTGACGGGCGCAATGCGCGAACTCGGATTAGTGACGTTTGTGCCTAGTTTTATTGTGTCCGTGTGAGTCGCGCAGAGGGCCATGCACTGGTAAACGTCACTCCAGACCATTTGAGAGTCACCGAACCAGGCGTGGGTATACCCTTTTTCTTCTGCGATCATCACATCCTTGTAGATTTCTATCTGGGAAAGAAAGATAACGCCGTAGTCCATCGTTACTTGCTCCTTATTTCGTGGTGGCAGAATTTATGTTCGCATTGTCGTGAAATTTTTGTCTCGGTTATTATCACCGGGAGCCACCTGCCATTAGGTTAGCCGTACCAAAGTATTCGCGGAAGACGGGTGAGATGATTCACGCGTTTGGTTAAAGACGTACCTTGATGGGGTCGAGCGGCGCTTTTTTTTGAGTACAGCATTGGTTATGCTTCCGATATTCGGATTAGTTGGACTGGAGCGCTTGCTTAGGAACTCCTGTTTTGTAACGCGCAGGCTAGTTGTCGATACGATTTGTCTCGGCATCTGCTTTAATGGGGTACCCCGCTTGCGAAAGATTTGCCACCACTACGCGTAGAAACTTGTCCGGCCGTAGGTGAGTTTTTGCAGCGCTATTTACAGCCGCTAGGGTCACACCTTCGATGAGGGCCTTGTACCGGTTAGGGTAATCAAGGCCTAGTTCGTAAAACTCAATGATGGGCAGAATGGCCGCTATGTCCTTGTTTGAAACCAAACGAAGTGGAAAACTGTTTACAAAATAAGCTTTGGCAGCAGCTAGTTCTTCCTCGGTTGCTCCCCCGTGAACAAATTCTTCTATGACAGCTAACGTTTCTGAGATTGCTTGCTGTGCCGTCTCATTTTTTGTCTGGAGCGATACAGAAAAAGGACCTTGATGTTTGCGGGCTGAATAGTGGCTATGTATCGAGTAAACGTAGCCTTTTTCTTCGCGTATGTGGTCCATTAGGCGGGAACCGAAACCGCCCGCTCCAAGTATGTAATTCATTAGCAAGATCGGGTAGTAGTCGGCATCCCCGCGAGAAATGCCAACATGGCCCATAATAATGTTGGCTTGTGACACCGCCTTGTCTATCAGGATTTCTTGGGCGCGAGTGGCGGTGTGAATGGGCCATGTTATGGAGGGTACAGGCGCTGGCTTCCAACCGCTCATATGTCGAGCGAGCAGAGCCTGGGTCTGATCGGTTGTAGTATTCCCCGCTACGGCAATGATAGCATTCTTTGGAAAGTAGTGAGAGGAATGATAAGTAATGACGTCACGCAGTGATATATTTGTTACGGTGTCTGGGTCACCGGTGACGAGGTGTCCGTAGGGATGATCCACAAATAGACGTTCTCTGAATGTTTTTGCCGCAACCCAACCGGGGTCTTCTTCGTGGCTACGAATCCCTCCGAGCACCTCCTTTTTTATGCGCAAAAACTCATGATCGGGGAACGTCGGGTATAGAACAACTTGGGCTAACAAGGCAAATGAAGCGTCAATGTTTCTGCTGAGTGTGGTCAACGTTATGGTGGTGAAGTCGGTTCCGGGACTAATTGATAAGGATGTCCCCAGGAAATCTAAGGCCTCTGCAAGTTCTTCTGCCGAATAATCTCTTGTTCCTCGAGTAAGCATTTTAGCGACGATATTAGAAACCCCCGTTTGATCCGGGGGATCTGCCGAAGCGCCACTCTTTAAAAGAATGGTGACGATCGCCATAGGTAGTTCGTTACGCTCGGAGAGCAGTAGAGTTGCCCCGCTGTCGAGGACAGTCCGCTGGGCCAAACCGGCTGGAAAGGCGCTCGGTAGAATGGTAAGCATGCTACAGAGAACAACTATTGGGGTTATGGGACGCCTCATTTTTGAATACTCGTTCCTAAATGTGTTCTAGAATGTAAGTTTTAGTGGACACTGTTAGAAGGAACTGTGGGAGTCGGCCGCGTTCGCGGAGGTGTTCCATCCGGCTCAAGGACCCCAACCGTCCGATTTGCTGCCGTTAAATATTTGTTTGCTACTAGTTTAACCTGTTCTGCCGTGACGCCCCGCACTCCCGGAACGACGTCGAAAATTAATTTCCAATTCCCCAATGAGGCATACCGGCCTAGTTGCATAGCTCTGTAAAATAGGGAGTCTTGGGAAACAATGAAACCAGATTCGACCAGGTTTTTAGCCCGTTCCAACTCCGAATCCGTGATTGGCGCTGTTTTTAATTTGTTTATTTCCGCGAAAAGGGCTTTCTCGGCTACCGTCCAAGTTTTGCCGGGTGGGATTCGCATTGATAATGTGAAGAGATCAGGATCCAATGACGTCCGGTCATAACTTGCGCTGACCGAGAGTGCGACTTGTTTCTCTTCGACAAGCGTCCGTTGTAATCGGGCGCTTCTTCCACCGCTGAGTAGAAGAGCGGCCACGGACAGGGCGAAACTATCCTCGTGCTGTAGATTGGGGACATGAAAGGCGGCCATGTAGACAGGGAGGGACGCTTCGCGATTCAGAAAAACTCGGCGCTCGCCACGCTGGGCCGGCTCAACATTTTTCACTATAGGAACCGGTGGAGACCTGGGCAGTTGACCGAATGTCGCGCGAACATTGGACATCACGGCTTCTGGAGCGACATCTCCGGCGACTACAAGAATAGCATTCCCTGGGTTGTAGTAAGTACGCCAGTAATGTTTGACGTCTTCCAATGTTATCGACTGTAGGTCGTTCATCCACCCCACTACTGGCCAGCCATAAGGGTGCGCGGTAAATGCGGCGGCATTTACCTGTTCCCACAAGGCAGACGCGGGTCGGTCATCCGTCCGCAGGCGACGCTCCTCCATGACTATTTTTTGTTCCGCAATATAACCTTCCTTGTCGATTATGATGTTGGCCATGCGATCGGCCTCGAGTGTTAAGAAGAGATCTAAATGTTCGACTGCGGCGCTTTCAAAGTATACCGTATGGTCCGGCGAGGTGAACGCGTTGTGTCTACCCCCACGTTGTTGCACTAGACGAGAAAACTCACCTTCGCCATAGGTCGGAGTACCTCGGAACATTAGGTGTTCTAACATGTGTGAGATGCCAGTTATTCCTGGCCGTTCGTTGCGAGACCCAACCCTATACCAAAGCTGAAGCGTCGCTACGGGTGCTCTGTGATCTTCCAAGATGAGAACGGACAAGCCGTTTTCTAACGTGTGGCTGTGAACGTTCCAGTTTGTCTCACTATCTGCGGTGACGATTGGGACTCGCGGTATGAAGAGCGACCAAAATAGAAGAAAGCCTGCGAGTGTTTTTGTCTGACCTGTAAAATATTTAGGCATGGGGGATGGTAACAGTTTTAAATGTAGAAGTGTTGGGCCAGTGTAGGTACGGGTCGAAGCGGCACCATGAGTCGCCGAGACGAAGTTAGTATACCCACCTGCCATCAGTATATCGGAAAATTTCGGAAACTTCACTAGTGCTAGCTTGTCGGTAAGTACCCGACAAGGCGTCCTGTTCCGTCTTTCCGAAGCTCTGCATTTGTTTTTTGTAGTAGGTTAGAATTCCGATGAAGGGTGTAGTAGGGGATTTTGTTGATTTAACCTCTGTATATCGATGTGGTAAATACCCAGTATATTCGGCTACGAATCCTTCTACCGTTTTTGTGACCGTCACTCTTTTTGCCCTTTGAAAGGGTTCCGTTTCGATCAGTTTACGCATCCAATCTTGGGTGAAATCATCGAAAGTGTGGCGCGCTTTGTTTTCTCCGTCGAAATGCGGATGATCAACCGCAGTGTGTGGGTTCTGGCTCTTTGGGTCCGCGCTAGAAAATGAACCTGGCAGGACGGAGTAGAGGCATAGGCACACTCCGATGGCGGGGTAGAGTCCAAACGGGTAGCGGTAATCCATTGCAAATATGGGAACGGTCGGGGAAGCTCTCGTGCTGACGCGCTTTAATATAATTTGTTCAACAGGGTTAGCCGGTGCAGACCTGATTCTAGTAGTGCCCCGGCTAACCGAAGTTTATTCGATAAGAAATTCGGCCCTTCTATTCATGGCCCTTCCCTCGGGGTTATCCGAACCATCTTCGTTGGTATTGGGAGCGACCGGATCGTTTTCGCCGCTGCCTATGGCCTGAATTCTCTCGGAGGCAATGCCCTTGTCCAGGAGATACTGTCGAACGGCAAATGCTCTCTTTTCTGAGAGTTCGTTATTAAACGCTTCCGAGCCTATGGTGTCCGTGTGACCTTCTATCAGAACCGTGCAATCAGGATTCTCCTCCAACAGGCTTGCGGCCTCGTCCAAAATGGGCTGGAACTCTGTCTTGATTACGGTCTGATTAAAGTCGAAATTTATCCCTCGCAGAATTACCTCTTTCGGTTGGGATGGCGGCAGTGGC
>CAYWPF010000057.1:0-14265 GCA_964460065.1 uncultured Enterobacteriaceae bacterium | reverse complement strand
CCCCCCCCCCCCCCCCCCCCCCCCCCCCCCCCCCCCCCCCCCCCCCCCCCCCCCCCCCCCCCCCCCCCCCCCCCCCCCCCCCCCCCCCCCCCCCCCCCCCCCCCCCCCCCCCCCCCCCGGTCCTTTAGGCTGGAGCGATTGGGCGTATCTGGCAGGACCGGTAGGCTATTCGTTTTTGCTGGGCGCGATTGTCGTGGTAGGAGTTGAGGCGGGTCGGGCCAGAGGATGGATCGGTACCCGCAGGCTACTCGGCATTTCTGCCCCCGTGGTGGTCGGTTACATGTTCGTGCTCTTTCTCGTGACGTTCTACGCGGTTCGGACTACGGTCAGGAATGAGGATTGGCGGGATGATTACACGTTTTATTCTAAGATGGTGCAGGACAACCGCCGTTCCTGCCGGGCCAGGCTCGGGTTAGGGGTCGCCACCGATCATGCGGGTATGCCACATATGGCCATTTCACAGTATTCTGTAGCCCTCAAACTGTGTCCCAATGACTATAGGTTATGGGGCAACATGGGAGCGGCATATCAGAAAGCCAAAATGTTTTCCAAGGCGAAGGAAGCCTTTGATGAGGTCCTAAAGTTGAACCCAAAGGATGCTAAC
This sequence comes from uncultured Enterobacteriaceae bacterium, assembly GCA_964460065.1. Lineage (GTDB taxonomy): Bacteria > Desulfobacterota > Binatia > Bin18 > Bin18 > Bin18. The sequence goes on along the minus strand of CAYWPF010000057.1, from coordinate 13,661 downwards.
ACCTGGAACAATCTAGGGTTTCTGCACACAGAACTTGGAGAATTTGACAAGGCAAGTGAAGCCCTGTCCAAGGCGGAGCAGTTCTCTGGCGGGCGTGACCCCGCCGTATATGCGAATTGGGGGTTTTTCTACGAAGTTCAAGAGCAGTTCCATGAGGCCCTGGCGGCGTATGAAAAAGCCCTGCAGCTGGTACCGGCCAACCAGGTGTTTCAGTCCAGAGTAGATACGATTCGAAGGAGGGTCGGTGTGGTGGAGTAACTTGCGCGACTTCCCTAGTCCCGATCTGAAAAGTCCAGGCCTGTATTGGCGTTTCTGGTATGAAAGAAAGACGCTCCCTGTTCGTCGCAGGTGACTTGCCTTCTAGTCTGGGTCACTCCGTGTGACTCAGCTATTCGAGACGTACGATACTTGGCCGTCATGAAACGCGAAAAGTGAATCTAAACGTTTCGGTGAAAGGAACAGGATGTGGTACCTAGTTCGCGGACGATTTGAATATATTCCTCCTACAAATCCACAGCACGGTGGCCCCGCCGGCGCAGTGTAGGAGAGGTAGCGGCGGAGGTGAACTTCTTTGTGAGGCGACAGAATTCTCATGGAAGGAGGTGGGGTACTTGCCTTTCTCGTAATTGGTGGCAAGGTGTAGTTCTCGGTTTAGTTCAAAGCAGCTCATGCCGGCAGGGCGGGCGGTATCAAGAGCCTGACGAACGGCAAAAACAGAGGTAAGCCACGAGGAAGTAGAATGGTCAGCGTTCCAACAGACGGTCGTGATGGTCGGGTAGGCGGTCGGAGAGGACTTTCTTTGCTTGGCACCATCGAAAAATTCGACTTGACACCTTGTCGGGCGTTCACCTACAATGGCCTACAGTACCCGGTAGAACGGCGAGACTGCAGGAGTTAATCGAAATGTTCGGGCGGAAGTGGAAGGCAGGGTACGGCGTTGAGATAGGGTTCCTCATTTTGGTTACGGCCCTCTTGGCGTGCCAATCGAAAGACGAGAAGCAAGGGACACAATCTTTGGAGCAACGAGTGACCGGTTTTTGGGAATCACGTATTCGGAAAGATTATATTGAAGCCTACAAACACGAAGTCGCTTCACAGAATGGGACCACGGAAATGGCGGCGTACGTGAGGCAGCAAAACCCAGGGATCAAGTATAAAGCCTTCGTTATTCGTGAAGCAAAAGAGACCGGTGACAAGGCCGAAGTGAAAGTCGCAGTTGATTACACAATGCAAGCACCTATGTTGCCTGAAGTGGCGTTACATGCCATCGTAACCGGAGAGTGGATCCGTCTTGACAAAGGACAATGGTACCGCGATACAAAACCGTGGAGGCCAGGTCAAACCGGTTAAGTTTCGGCTTGACAGGGGAGAAGATATACATTATGGTTCCGTGCGCTAACGATACGCGGGCTAGAACGAAAGGCAACATAGAGGCGCGGGCGGGACCGGGCCGGTCTTACGCGAGGAGGTGGGGTATGGAGCGAAAATGAAACCCATGCTACAGACGTTAATAAAACAGGCCAAGCAATTGGCTGGTAAACAAAACAGCAGGCTAAAGAACGGGAGAATGGAAGAAAGGAGTTACACGATGGAGAGAAAGAAATTTCGCGCGAGTCTGGTCGCGCTGGTGGCAGGACTGGCACTGTCGGCAGGAAGTGCCTTCGCGCAGACTGGTGTGCTAACTGCAGACCCTGCGGCAGGCAAGTTGATCCCTTACTACTCAGCAGCAGGGGACGAAGCCACAATCATTGGTATTGAGAATGTCATAACTCAGGGAAACGGGGTAGCAGCTGGCGATTTCTTCGTCTTCGTGCACGTGGTGATTCATGGTACGACGAGTGCCGAACAAATGGATTTCACACTCTGCTTGTCACCGTATGACTTCGGTTATGTCATCCTGCAAAACGCGGCGATGAGCGCAGCGCAAACAGCAGATAAGACCGCTCGGTCGGGCAAGGTCAGTTACCTTACCGTTGCGAGCGACAATATCGCAACATCGGGTTATGTGACGTTGGCGGTCAGTGCGGTTGGAGATTCCTGCACAGACACTACCCCGGTAGCGGCTGACGGTAGCACCACATACGACGCACTAGCGACGTGGGCAGTTATTCAGGACGTAGGCTCAAACGCCTTCGCGACTGAGGTACCGACTGCTTCGGCCACGGTTAACACCGCAACTGGTAACATCACCTGCGCGGCAGGCACCACGAACGATTGCCCAGGTTTGATGGGTATCAACGCGATCGTGACAGCTAGGTTCGACGTTAGCAGTAGTGTTAGTTCTACGACGTCAATATTCACGTGGCTTGGTTCGAATGGTACCCTCGTGGGGACGGCCTTCGTCAGGAACGTTTCGGCAGTTATACAGTGTGAGGACGAAGCGCAGATTTCGACGCAGCTCGCTTTGCCGCTCGAGATCAACGTGTCCGATCCTAGTACATTAACTGGTATCGGCCAGTGTACTTCGGTTGGGCAGTCTCGTGGAGTCCTTCGGTATGCACTACCGGATTCAGGGCTCGCCTGGTCGCACATTTCACAAGCCGGCGCGACGTACCGGATGAACTTCTTGGCCTACAGCGGAACAGCTAACCCCAATATTCCGTAAATGGAATTTGGTTAGGTGCTAAGCTAAGCTAAGCTAAACTAGGAAAGGCAAGGGTTTACGCCCTTGCCTTTCTTTTTTTTCGGTTTGCGCAATTGCAAATGACAGACACCGTAGTGTCGGCCATCGGCCTAAGCAAGCGGTACAAACTTTACAACCGACCGTTGGACCGTATCAAAGAGGTCCTCTCCATATCTGGTCGAAACCACCACAAAGAATTTTGGGCATTACGAAATGTATCCCTCCGCATAGCACCCGGTGAGTCCTATGGGGTCATCGGCCGGAATGGGGCAGGGAAATCGACCCTCCTGAAAGTGATAGCCGGTGTGACGAGACCCTCCAGCGGCCGGGCACACGTATCCGGTAGGGTGGGTGCGTTATTGGAACTCGGTACTGGGTTCCACCCGGATTATACGGGTAGAGAAAATATCTACTTCGCGACGGCAATGGTAGGGTTAGAGGCGCAGGAAACTGACGCGATTGTACCGGAAATAATTTCGTTTACCGAGTTGGATGAATTTATCGATCAACCGGTCAAGACCTATTCCTCCGGGATGTTCATGCGGCTCGGTTTTGCTGTGGCCATGAGCGCGAAACCGGATATTTTAATTACGGATGAGGTGCTTGCCGTAGGCGACGAGGCCTTTCAAAAAAAATGTATAAGGCGGATGGAGCAATTTCTTCAAGACGGGAGGACATTGATCTTTTGTTCACACAGTATGTATCACGTACGGAAACTCTGTGGGAAAGCCGTTTGGTTGGATCAAGGGGAAATAAGAGCTTCGGGCGGTGCGGTGTCGGTCACGCATGCTTTTGAAGACTACCTCCGCGGGCTCGACAACGACGCATTCACGAGCGCGGATGAAACTAGGTCCGCGCCGGCGGTTGCGGGGTACAGCGTCCTTCAGACCGTGCGCCTCCTGAACGCTCGGAATGAGGAAGGTTCTGTTTTCGAAATGGGGGATGTGGCAAGACTCGAAATCGTCGCGGAAACGCCCGATGACAGTGAACCGGTCATTGCAGTTGGGTGCGTACGTAACGATAATACCGCGATCTATGGTATATTTAGTGACATTGATGCAGTGCGGCCAAAGAGGATACGACGGGGGTCGTATCGTATCACGTACGAGGTTTACGATTTAAGTCTGTTACCAGGTACTTACACCTTTCGAGCGCACGTCCTAGACACGTCGGGACTTCGAATGTTTGACACGGTAGAGAAAGAGTTCACAGTGCGTGGGAATACTCGGGAAATAGGCATCTGTCGCTTGCCTCATAGATGGATCTCGTAGGAAAGAAGCGCCTATGAAAGATATAGATAAAACGAAACAAACCGCCGCCTTGTTGAGTCGTGAGGAGCGCGTGGCCCGCCTCGACACGTTAGCGAATGCCTGTGGCCGAACCATTAACGAGTCCGCAGTTTACCAGGCCGCGCAGCTCTTTTTTGCGCTCGTTTCCTCCTCGTGTTTTGCCTCGGATGCGACGCTGGCTCGTACAGTCGAGGAAGAGTTGGAAAAATTTAGGCAGCGTTCGTCCCAGGAAAAGATTGGGACATGCTAGTACTCGGTATCACTGGCCTTTTTCACGATGCCTCCGCCGCACTGGTCAGGGACGGTGAGCTTATTGCCTTTGCAGAAGAGGAACGCCTGATACGAGAAAAACACGCGCACGGAAAATTTCCTTACCGGGCAATTGAATTTTGTCTCAGCAAAGCTGGTGTGACGTACAAAGACCTTGATACAATAGCGTATTATTTTGATTGTTCCGAAAGTCTCTGTCGGGATTGGAGCGTGGACCCGTTTTTTTCTCATTTTAAAAACTCTCCCAAAGATCTGCTCGGCTATATTGAAAATCTGCAGATGATTCGTCGCTATGTCGAAACTTTCGCGGAGGCAGCTGGGGCGAAATTAGAAGTCGTGGATCATCACGACTGTCACCTTGCCACGGCCTTTTACTGTTCGCCCTTTGAGAATGCGAACATTCTTTCACTCGATGCCCGGGGGGAGACGGTTACGGCGGTCCTGGCGCGGGGAGAAGGGGCGAATATACAACGGTTGGGTGAGGTACCCATGCCGCATTCCGTAGGAATGCTATATTCCGCAGTGACACAGTTCCTTGGTTTCTCGCCTTTGGACGGAGAGGGCAGTGTCATGGGCTTGGCATCGTATGGACAGGATACGTACAAGCATGTTTTTGATGAAATAGTGACCCCTACCGCGGACGGCTTCGTAACCGATCCAAGTGCTTATTGGTCACGAGAGACCGTGGGGTGGTTGTCTGGTGTTCCCAACGGCCTAATCAAATATTTTGGGCAGCCGCGTCCGTATCGGAAGAATCCGATAGACGGGACCGATGAGAATATTGCCGCTTCGCTGCAATGCCTAACAGAAAAAATAGGTGCGCATTTGTTCGATTTGCTCTACCAGCAGACAGGGTACTCTGATTACTGTGTGGCGGGCGGAGTGGGTCTCAATGCTAAGATGAACGGGTACCTTTTAGACCATCCTAGGGTCGACCGGCTTTACGTACCACCTGCGTCGAACGATCCCGGATGCGCGATTGGGGCGGCTTTTTTAGTATATGCTAGAAGAACCGGACGACGGCCGGGTGCCTTATCTCACCCGTATTTTGGTCCAGAATGGTCTAATGGGCAAATACGGTCGGCTCTCGATCAAGAAGGAATGTCCTATTCGGCGTGTAACGATGTGACGACACGGGCGGCAGAGTTACTGGCGGAAGGAAAGATACTAGGGTGGTTCCAGGGCCGAATGGAGATGGGCCCTCGTGCACTGGGAAACCGCTCTATTTTGGCTAACCCGAGTGAGGTTGGTATGAAGGATCGAGTAAACAATTTGGTCAAGCACCGGGAGCAGTGGCGGCCGTTTGGGCCGTCGGTCACGTCCGAGCACAAAGACTCATACTTCGTGACCAAATCCGATGCACCGTTCATGACGATGGCACTCCCAACAACCGAAGCCGGCGAAAAGGATCTCAATGCGGCCGTGCACGTGGACACGACTGCAAGGGCCCAAGTTGTGACGCACCAGTCAAATCCGCGTTACCATTCGCTCATAACAGAATTCGGCAGATTGTCCGGTGTTTTTGGCGTATTAAATACCTCTTTTAACCTCAAAGGAGACCCGATAGTACATACTCCCTTTGACGCGATTGACATGTTTCGACGTACCGGGATGGATCATCTAGTCTTGGGAGATTTTGTGGTATCTGGTTAACAACCCTTTTTTGCTGTTCTCTGGGGTCACATGTCTGTAGACATTGTACGGCATCGACACTTGCTGGCTGTGATGGTGCGTCGTGAGGTAAGTTCGCGCTTCGTCGGTACCAGTTTGGGGGGCCTTTGGTCCCTGATTCAGCCGGCGATAATGCTTGCACTCTACACCATGGTATTTTCTGTGATTTACAAAGTCAAAGAAGTGGGCGAAGGGCACGGATTTCCCGAGTTCGTCTTTTGTGGGCTTTGGCCTTGGCTAGCATTTCAAGAGGCGTGTACTCGATCCGTTACCGCCATTACCCAGAATGCGAATATGGTCAAAAAGTTACAGTTCCCTTCGGAACTACTCGTTGTCGCGGTGGTAACGTCCAGTTTTATAGTGCAGGGGATAGGGTTTTTTCTTTTCCTTTTGGGTTTGATGGTGTGGAATGGTGCCTGGCTCCCGGCTACAGTAGTGTTGCTGGTTATTCCCTTCGGGTTGTCATTATCGCTCGCTGTGGGGCTAGGGATGTTACTTGCTTGCGGAAACGTGTTTTTCCGTGATATTGAGCAGGTTGCCCTGGCCAGCTTTACGCTCTGGTTTTTTTTAACGCCTATCTTGTACCCGAAGGCGTTGATCCCGGCTAGCGTAGAGAGAATACTCATGTTGAATCCAATGGTTGGGATTGTCGATAGTTTTAGATCAATGATTTTGGATGGAACGTTCAGTCCCGACCTTTCTTTAATATACAGCGCTGGAGTAGCAATAGCGTTGGCGTACCTCGGCATTTACGCGTTCGGCCGCTGCCGAGGATTTTTCGCGGACTATCTTTAGGCAGGAAACCGGGTTACGTCTGAGGCGACCCGAATCGTTACCTAAACGTGCCCCGCGGGGTTTGTTTGAACGGACGGGAATCTCGGTTGGTGCACGGCAGAAAACAAACATGGTGGAACGCTTCAATTACGGCGATTACGAATTGAGCCTCCGGGACCCGGGTTTAAATCGTGAGAAATTGTCGCGGTACGTTGAATGTTTCGTGGGATGTGGGCGGGTGCTCGACGTTGCCTGCGGACCGGGGATTTTTCTGGACCTCTTGGCGCAGGAGGGTATCAAGGCACACGGGGTGGACCGCAGTCCCAGCGCGGTAGCCAGTATTCGTCGGAAGGGAGGCTCAGTCGTCGAGCAAGACGTATTTTCCTATCTTGAGGAGACCGAAGAAGTTTACGATGGGATGTTTTGCTCTCATTTTATAGAGCACTTACCGTTCGACGACGTACTGCGATTTGTGGACCTACTGGTGCCGCGGTTGGCCTCGCAAGGTAAGCTGGTGGTTGTCGTACCAAATCCTGAATCAATACGGATGCAGTTATTTGGGTTTTGGCGGGATCCGGAGCATGTCCGCTTCTATCACCCCGAGTTGCTAGAGGCAATTTTACGGCACTCCAACCTTGACGTAATTGAGACAAATCGAGAGGATAGACCATTTGCCATTCCCGGCTTTACTGCGAAAAAAGAGAAGCCTGAGAAAGCCGAGTACCAGCGAGATACAGGGGCTTCGGCCTTCGGGTCGGCTGTTGGCGAAGCATATTGTCGCCTCCTACGCCTATTTAACATTACGCCTTATCGCGATACCGTATCACTGAGCAGGGAGATCCAGCTCTTGGCCGGCCGACAGCAATCGCTCTCCGAATGGTCAGAGACTTCGAGTGAAGCACTGAATCAAATGTGGGCATGGCCAGATGATGTGTATATTTTATGCCGAAAGAGTGCCGGTTAGGTATTGTAAGTTTGCAGATTGATGGGCTTTGATGTCGCAACCGCCGACAGTTTCCATATTGTTAGTTACGAAGAACGGAGAAAAATACCTAACCGAGTTGCTAAGCGGTGTCCGGAGTCAGCGCGGGCGCTTTCGAGTGGTTGAAATTCTCGCCGTAGACTCCGGTTCACGCGACCAGACGACTAATATTGTTGAACAATTTGACGGGCAAGTAATAAATATTGAACCGGAGGAATTTGGCCACGGTCGTAGCCGGAACTTGGCCGCGTCGCACGCTTCTGGCGAATATTTGGTCTTTTTGACACAGGATGCATCGCCGGCCAATGGTGACTGGTTAGCGAGGCTGATCGCACCGCTCACTGAGGATAGTATGATGGCGGGTGGCTACAGTCGTCATATCCCGAGGAGTAGTTGCCACCCCATGGAATGGCGCCGCATAATCCAAGACGAGTTGTCTGGACGGGAACAATCTTGCGTCAATGAAATGTCGAACCCCGACTACATAAAAATTCCCGGTCATTTTAATTTTTTTTCCAATGTCAGCTCTGTTCTAAGAAAGCGGATATGGGAAGAGTTCCCTTTGCCGGACGTCCCCTTTGCGGAAGATCAGATCTGGGCGAAGACGGTCATAGAGGCTGGCTACAAAACGGCCTATCGTGCTGACTCGTTAGTATATCATTCGCACGCATATGGAACCTGGAATAACCTTCGGAGGCATTTTGACCATGGGTTGGCAATGCAACAACCAACGGAGGTGTCATGCCGGTATAGGCTGATAAATTCGATACGGGCAGCGCGGAAGGACCTATCTTTTTGGCGATATTTAACAAAAGAGGGGCGAGCGCGTACCTTGTTGCGATGGGGCATTCCTGCTGTGGCGTGGCACTGGGCTGGTTTATATGGGGCGTACTTGGGAGCGCGCGGCCCGAAGTTTTCCCCCCGCCTGAGGAAGATACTATCTCTACAAGAGGGTATAAAGAGGCGTTAATTCGAACATGCGCATTCTACAGGTGGTACATGGCTATCCACCAAACGAAACGGGTGGGGCGGAGTTGGCGACGCAAACCTTGGCGGAGGCTCTTATAGGGAGTGGCCATACCGTAGGGGTGTTTGCTCGAACCACCGATCGGGGCGCGGCCGAATTCTCACTCAAACGAGAAGGAAACGATTTTCGAACGCCCGATAGGGGGAGTACCCCGATCGTGTATCGAATTGTGAATAATCGTGATCAAATTTCGACCTTCAGTATGGAATACGCTAATCCGTTTGTGAATGAGTCTTTCAGAAGCGTCCTAGATGATTTCCGACCAGATATCGTGCATGTGCAACATGTCGCACATCTGTCGGGGGAGATCATCACAGGCGCCGCCCGGCTGGGGTATCCTTTAGTCTTGAGCCTGCATGATCTGTTTTTTGCTTGTCATCGGAACCATCTCCTAAATAATGATCTCGAGTTGTGCGTGGGGCCTGACAAAGGAAAGAATTGCGTTGATTGTTTGAAGGCTGTCGCGAAGCCTGAAGAGGCCCTACACCGCTACGATTACTTCACCAAAATTTTGCGAATCCCGAAGCAGGTAGTGGTGCCGTCGCTATTCCTAGCGCGTCGCATTACTGAAATATTTCCTTTTCTGGAACCTAACCTTAATGTTATTGGTCCTGGGATCCCGGAAGTACCCAGAATCTCCCGAAAACGAAAGGCGGCAGATGTTTTTCGGCTGGCTTGTATTGGCGTACTGATGCCTCACAAGGGCCAAAATATCTTGGTTGAGGCGGTGCGAAAATCGGGAGCGTCCGATATCGAAATCTCTTTCTATGGGGGAGAAGTAGCCGCGTACGGATCTTATTTGCGGCAACTAAAAAAGGACGCTTCCGGCCTGCGGATCAGTTTTTCAGGCCCCTACGAACATGATAAATTAGGGGAGATTTTAGCTAGCCAAGATGCGTTGATTGTCGCTAGCATTTGTGAAGAGACATATTCCTTAGTGGCCCGGGAGGCTCTCCAGGCAGGATTACCCGTTATTGCCTCGAATCACGGGGCGTTGCCGGAATTAATAAAAGATGGAAAAAATGGGTATCTCTTTCAGCCGGGCAGCGCTGAAGATTTGTTAGAGTGCATCCTACGGTTGAGGGACAATGCTCGATTACGATACGACCTAGAACGATCAGACAGTGTAATCCGGTCCCCTGCGCTGTTCGCGCGTGAGATGGAAGCCTTGTATGAAAAGTTTTTGCCCCGCACCATTCATAAAACGCCGGCAAAGGTGCCGGACATGACTGCTAATGCACCGAGTGCTAAGGCGCCGCGCCAGGCAGTTTCTCTCACCATAGGCCTTCCGACCTACAACGGAGCCAAATTCGTGAAGGAAACGCTGTCGAGTATTTTGGAACAGAGTTACGAAGATTTTATAATTTTAGTAGTAGACGACAGGTCCGAGGATGCCACACTTGATGTCGTAGAGGCCTTTGCCGACGCAAGGATAAAAATCCACCGCAATCCGGAACGGTTGGGCATCCCTGGCAACTGGAACCAATGTGTTTCACTCGCGGAGGGGGAATTCATTTCTATTTTCCATCAGGATGATCTGATGTTGCCCGGAAATCTAGAGAAAAAGATGCGACTCTTGCGGTCGGACGCTCAGATGGGTTTTGTTCATTCTGCGGCGGACGTCCTAATAGAGGAGTCGGCCCCGAGATTTTTTAGGGATTGGATGGAAGATGAGCGAGAGAACGTCGTATTTACGGGGATAGAATATTTTCTGCGTTTGTTGCTGCACGGCAACCGGGTGTGCGCTCCCTCAGCGGTCGTGCGTAGAAAACAATTGCTGGACCTCGGCGGATTCGATAAAGACCTGGGTTTCGCGTGCGACTATGACATGTGGATGCGTCTTTGTTTGACCGGAAAAGTAGGATTTATTGCTGAACCACTGATACGATACCGGTGGCATGAGCATAATGCGTCCCACGATTTTTATTACAGTCGCGGAACCGACGAATTGGAGGAAGCGGGACGTCGGGCCCTGGACTTTTACCGGGAACAGACGGAAAGAAAAGACGGACCCTTGTTGACTGAAGCGTTCACCGCCCTGAGCAAGCAGCGGGGTTGGGCGGCGGAACTGGAGCAGGGTAAAGCATGGTTGGAAAATGATCGAACGAGTTGGAGGCAGGTTGCGGAAGCCCGGGACGCGCTTGTTAAAGAGCTTAAGGAGTGGATCGCTGAGTTGGAGGACGGCCGGCAGTGGAACGAGCAACACAGGAAATATTGCGAGGACCGAATACAAGACCAGGAGGAAGAGTTGCGGGTCATAAGACGAAGTTGGTGGTGGCGCCTGGGGTCAAAATTGGGTGCCGTGCCGACATACGGGATCGCTGACGACCGTTCGATCAGGAGAAAAACCGATGATCGATCGTGAGAATCCTGACTACAGTAATACACCGGCGGGGCCGTCTCGCCCAGAATTTTCCTATGGTCCAAAACGGTTAGATGTGCAGCCAGCGGTTAGCATCATAACGCCCTACTACAACACCGGAAGAATATTTTATGAAACGGCCCGTTCTGTGTTTCGCCAATCTATGCAGCAGTGGGAATGGATAATTGTGAACGACTGTTCCACAGACAGGGAAGCCGTTTCCATACTTGACGAGTTTCGTGATCGCGACCCGCGAGTACGAGTGATCGACCACGACGTAAATCGTGGACCGGGCGCCGGGAGAAACACGGCCTTTCGAGCGGCCACCGCACCGTATGTTGTCCAGCTTGACACGGACAATTTGTTAGAACCCACCGCGATCGAGAAGTGGTTGTGGCTACTCGAGTCGTACCCGGAATTTTCCTTCGTCAAGGGATATTCTGTGGGTTTCGATGCGCAGGAATATTTATGGCAAGAAGGATTCCACGGCGGCAGCGTCTTTTTGGAGCAGAATTTAGTTGATGCGACGAGTGCGCTTCGCTGGAGCGTACTCGATTCCGTTGGGGGCTACGACGAAGCGATAACGGATGGATTAGAAGATTGGGACTTCTGGTTAAATTGCGCCGATAATGGGTACTGGGGAACAACTATTCCCGAATATTTGGATTGGTACAGGCGACGTGAAGACCACGGAGACAGGTGGGACACATGGGACGGCGGCCGTCGAGAGGCAGCATTCCGCAAAAAACTTAGGGACCGGTATCCGAAGCTTTGGACCGGCGGATTTCCAACTCCGTGGGCTGAGCCACCGGCTCCGTATGAAACGGTGTCCGATGTTTTGCCCTGGGAGAACAGACTACTCAAGAATAAAACGCGTGTTCTATTCCTTTTACCGTGGCTGAATATGGGAGGCTCTGACAAATTCAATCTTGACCTTGCGCAAGAATTGACAGGGCATGGATGGGAAATAACGATAGCCACGACTTTAAATGCCGAGCATCGTTGGATGGACAGATTCGCCTCGTATTCCCCAGATGTCTTCTTGCTCGACCATTTCATTCGGCCCTCGGATTATCCGCGGTTTTTGCGGTATTTAATACAAAGTCGAGAAATAGATGTGGTGATTACCTCGCATAGTGAATTTGGCTATCAAATACTCCCGTATTTGAGAGCCCATTTCCCGGAACTCCCACTGATCGATTTCTGTCACATCGAGGAACACGATTGGAAGAACGGCGGCTATCCTCAGATGTCGTTGTGCTACCAGGAAATTTTGGACAAAACGTTGGTATCGTCCGAGCATCTAAAGTCGTGGATGGGTTCTCGGGGAGCAGATCTCGAATCTCTGTTTGTTTGTTACACGAATGTAGACACGGATAGTTGGAGGCCAGATTCTGCCCGTCGAGCGATTACTTGCGAATCCATGGGCGTCGACTCAGCTAAACCTATTCTTTTGTTTGTAGGCAGGTTATGTGAGCAAAAGCAGCCGAAAGTGTTGGCCGAAACGGCCTTACAACTGAGAGAGCGGGAGGTCGATTTTACATTGGTTGTCGTGGGTGATGGCCCCGATATTGACTGGATAAAGACATTTGTGCGGAAGAATAGCTTGGATCAGAATGTGCGTATTCTTGGGGCGATGCCGAATGATACTATTCGAGATATCATGCAAGCCGCAGATTTGTTTTTTCTACCCTCCAAGTGGGAGGGAATAGCGCTTTGTCTTTTTGAGGCGATGGCTTGTGGACTGCCAGTGGTGAGCGCTCGTGTTGGGGGTCAGGCAGAACTTGTTACTCCCGACTGCGGAATTCTAATAGTCCCTGCCGACAAAAAGAATCTATTCGTGCAATATGCGGACAGCATAGAAAAACTTCTTAATGACAAAGAATCGCTCGTTACGATGGGTCGGCAAGCTAGAAGCCGGGTAGTGGACTTTTTTGACCTGGCCAAAATGACGCACCAGATGCTTGAAGTTTGCACGGAAGTACAAGCGGAAACTACGAATAACAGCAGAAGAATAGGGCTTGGCCTGGGACTAGCATGTGCAACGCAAGCCGTTGAATATCGACGGATCTCGGCAGTTGCTGATTCGTTGTGGTCGATAGACTCGCGCGATAGGAGTGAGGAGGTCCGGCATGGATCGATCCCGACGCACCTTCTAGAATCCTATCAAACGTCGTGGCGGACGAGGGTCTATTTCTCACTTAGGCGGGCACTGTTACCACGTTATAATGCGGCGATGGAGAGCAATGGCTCCTGGCTTCTGCCTCTGAAGAACTTCATCAAAAATCTTCTGGTGCGCAGGGTAAGATATGACAAATGATATAAAAACGGATCCTACCGAAGAGGTTGTTGATATACGTGACACATACATTGGTCAGGTAGTTTCCGGAAAGTCGTTTACCGATGTGGGAGGGTTGTGGGGAACGGTCAACGAGAAAGTTTCGGTTGCTCATTCGTACGGGGCAACGCAGCTAAACATGATTGATATTTCACCGCCGGATGACCCTCTCTGGACAAGTTTCGACCGGCGTTGCGCAGATCATAGCCTCCCTGACGTAGAACACGTTAGCACGGACATCATCGCTTACGCGGAAGGACAGGCCCGTGCCACTTTCGACGTAGTACATTGTTCCGGCGTTCTTTACCATATGCCGGATCCGGTT